>NZ_JBAWSW010000003.1:0-153178 GCF_037104745.1 Bacillus sp. FJAT-53060 | reverse complement strand
ACGTGCCGACCTGTTTCTCTAGTTGTCTTTTAGATTGATTCTGAGTCAGCTCCTTTTTCCATCTATAATACGAAGTGCGTAAGATGCCTAAATGGACACAAATGTCCTGTACCGTCATCGTTTTGCGCAATTCTTCTACCAGTTCGATTGACGTTTCCTTATCAACTTCCTTTCCAATTCGTTGTACTTTTTTAAAACTTCATTCTGTTGACTCAGATAACGATTTTCTGCCTGCAGTCTCTCTAATTCGGAAGAGTACTCGGGACCCTTT
The DNA here is from genome assembly GCF_037104745.1 of Bacillus sp. FJAT-53060. NCBI lineage: Bacteria > Bacillati > Bacillota > Bacilli > Caryophanales > Bacillaceae > Bacillus > Bacillus sp. FJAT-53060. Next base: position 152,907 of record NZ_JBAWSW010000003.1, on the reverse strand, counting down.
CCATAGATATATTGTTTTCCAACAGGCTGTTCGAACCTGTGTGTATCCCCAGCCTTATGCCACCTCACCCATGTCTGAACCTGCGTCTTATTCTTGATATTCAATTCCTGCATGATCTCTTTCATAGGTACACCTGCCAATCTCATTTCTACAGCCTTCTGTTTGACTTCAACTGGATAACTCACTCTTGTCCCCATAGAAAAAACACCTCCATGTTTTATTTCGGATCACAACGGTCCGTTTTCAAACTTGAAGGTGTTTTTTATTTGTCTCATCTTAGGGGGTCAGTCCCGCACTGATTTCCAGGGGGTTTTTTATTATCCAAAACGTCCAGATATATAATCATTCGTCCTTTGATCGTTTGGCTCTGAGAACATCACATTCGTATCATTGACCTCAACAAGCTCGCCCATCAAGAAAAAGGCTGTTCGATCTGAAACCCTTGCCGCCTGCTGCATATTGTGTGTGACAATGGCAATCGAGTATTTTTCTTTCAGTTTCATAATCAATTCTTCAATCTTTAAAGTTGAAACAGGATCAAGCGCTGATGTGGGTTCATCCATTAATAGGATGTCTGGGCTTGTGGCAATCGCTCTTGCGATACAAAGACGCTGCTGCTGACCGCCGGAAAGACCTAATGCAGGCGCACTTAAACGATCTTTCACTTCATCCCAAAGAGCGACATCACGAAGCGCTTTTTCAGCGATTTCTTTCAATTGCTGCTTGCTCTTCACACCATGAATTCTTGGGCCATATACGACATTATCAAAGATAGACTGAGGGAATGGATTCCCTTTTTGAAACACCATTCCCACGTTTTTACGTAGTTCAACTAAATCGACACGGCCTTTTAAGATGTTTTCACCGTTATACATCATATCCCCTGTGATTTTCACACCTGGCACTGTTTTGACCATGAGATTTAAAGTTTTAATAAATGTTGACTTCCCGCAGCCTGAAGGGCCGATAATCGCTGTGACTTCATGCTTCCTAATGGCTAAGTCGATATGTTTCAGTGCATGATGCTCCCCATACCAAAGGTTCATATCATGCACACGAAACACTTCTTTTGCTGCTGTTTCAGTTGCTACTGCATTCATCAAAATCCACCGCCTTATCCAAATCGACCATTGATATAGTCTTCTGTTTTTTGCTGCGCAGGACGTGTAAAGATACGTTCAGTGGCATCATATTCCACTAGATCACCGTTCAGGAAAAAGGCCGTATGATCAGATACACGTAACGCCTGCTGCATGTTGTGTGTGACAATGACGATGGAATAATCATTTTTTAATTCTGTCAATAGCTCTTCAATTTTTGCATTTGAGATTGGGTCTAGGGCAGAAGCTGGTTCATCTAATAGAAGCACACTCGGTTTCATCGCAAGAGTACGTGCAATACACAGACGCTGCTGCTGACCACCTGATAATGACAATGCAGAGCGGTGCAGACGATCTTTGACCTCATCCCATAACGCTGCTTTTGTTAAGCTTTCCTCTACTGCATCATCAAGCACTGATTTTCTTTTTTCACCCGCATACTTTAACGCATGGGTAATGTTATTGTAGATCGATTTTGGGAATGGATTTGGCTTTTGAAAGACCATCCCGATTTCTCTTCTTAAATTCACCACATTAATGCGATCATCAAGAATGTTCAACCCTTCGTACATGATCGCGCCTTCACTTCTCGCACCTGGAATCAGGTCGTTCATTCGGTTAATGCTGCGTAAAAAAGTTGATTTCCCGCAGCCTGAAGGGCCGATTAAAGCGGTAATGGCGTTCTTTTCAATTTCGAATGAAATTTGATTAACTGCACTTTTTTCACCATAATAAATACTTAAATCCTGCACCTGTAAAATTTGTTCCGCCTGAAGTGGAGCCTTTTTTGCTGCAATCTCTTTTTTCTCTGCGAGCATTTGAACCATATCCCCTTCACACCTCTCTCAATTTATTTTGACGTAAGCTTCTTATGAATAAATGAACCAAGCCATCTAGCTGCTAAGTTAAAAAGTAAGACTGAAAGCACAAGTACGGCTGAAGCACCATTTGCAATGGCCTCTGCATCAGGAATGATCCCTTGTGTATTGACGTTCCAAATATGAACGGCCAACGTTTCTGCCGGTCTAAAAATATTTAGTGGTGACGTATCGGAGAAAGGATTCCAGTTCGTAAAATTAAGCCGTGGTGTTGTCAGACCTGCTGTGAAAAGAAGTGCTGCCGCCTCACCAAAGACTCTTCCTGATGCTAAAATAGCGCCAGTAATAATAGACGGAATTGCGCCTGGAATAAGAACGGTCTTGACTGTGTGCCACTTTGTCACACCGAGTGCAAGTGATGCTTCCTTTTGATCCTTGGGTACTGAACGAATCGCGTCTTCTGTTACCCTGACCATCACTGGTAAGTTAAACACAGTGAGCGCAAGAGCTCCTCCAATGATCGTATAACCCCAGCCTGTTAAATTAACAAACATCAGTAAACCAAACATACCAATGACGATTGATGGTAGTGACGATAGCACTTCAATACATGTACGAATAAAATCCGTGACTTTGTTTTGAGGTGCATACTCAGCCATATACACTCCGCCACCGACGCCAAGTGGAACAGTGATCATCATTGTAATAAACAGAATGTAAAACGAGTTAAACAGTTGATCTCGAATTCCGCCGCCAGACCCAATCGCACTTGAGCGTGTTGTCAGAAAATCAAAATTTAATTCTTTTGCACCGTTGAAAATGATATAAGAAAACAAACCAACAAGTATTGCGGTAATAATGGCGGCACATAATCCAAAAACAAACGTGGCAAAACGATCCGTCATTTTACTATTCATTAAATCTTCCTCCTAGACGATAAGTATCTGATCATGAGTATAAACATAAATGATACAACTAGAAGGACAAGTCCCATTGACCAAAGTGTATTATTTTCAACACTTCCATACGTAGTGTGACCCATGTTTAACGTAATAATGGTTGTTAAGGTACCAGCTGTGTCCATAATGCTCTCTGGTAGATTACGCGTGTTTCCAATGACCATCTGAACGGCAAGTGCTTCTCCAAATGCTCTAGCCATCCCAAGTACGACCGCTGTCATTAATGTCGGAAGAGCTGCCGGTACTAGAACACGTCTGATCGTTTGCCATCTTGTTGCTCCTAATGCATACGATCCCTCACGTAAACTTTTTGGAAGTGAAGCCATTGCATCAGTGGCAATGGATGTAACAGTAGGCAGAATCATAATAGACAGGACAATCGTTGCTGCTAAAACACTATGCCCTGAGCCGCTTGACTTAAAGTGTCCAATAAACGGCACCAATACTGTAAGACCTATGAATCCGTAAACTACGGATGGAATCCCTACAAGCAATTCAATGACTGGTTGGAGAATTTTCCGTCCCCATGCAGGTGCAATTTCCGTCATAAAGATCGCTCCTGCGATGCCTAGCGGTGCTGCAATGAGTGCCGATAGGAGCGTGACGGCGATTGATCCAAAAATAAATGGAAACGCGCCGTATTGCGGGTTTTCTGCTGTTGGGTTCCAATTGATACTGGTTAAGAACTCAATTGGGCTTACACCATTTACGATGAAAGATTGTAAACCCTTAATGCCAAGGAAGATCGTGATGGCGATCGATACAGCAATCATTAAGAAAGCGCAAAATCTCACCAAAATACTTCCTATTACTTCATCCATTTGCCTATTTTTCTTCGAGCTGATCAGTCGATCGCTCGCTTCTGTATGTTCTATCTGTTTCATCTTTTTCTACACTCCTATGAATGTCATAAAAGGAAAAGTGAAAAGTTCCACTTTTCCTTCATCATCAATTCAAGACCTCTTACTTATCTGTTTGTTTGCCTGTTGCATCTCTTTCTACTTGCATATTAGAGACTGAGATGTAGCCTTGGTCTTTGATAATTTCTTTTTGTACTTCGTCACTCATTAGGTAATCTATAAATTGTTTTGTTAGACCTTCTGGCTCACCTTTTGTATAAGAGTGCTCGTATGCCCAAATTGTATATTTACCGCTTTCTACATTGCTTTCTTCCGGTTTCACCCCATCAATGCTAAGCGGTGTAATGTTGTCATCTGTTAAATAAGAGAATGCTAGGTATCCAATCGCACCTGGTGTTTCTGCAATCAGTTTTTTCACTGTGTTTGAAGAATCTTCTGTGATTCCTTCTGCAGGAGTTTCACCATCAAGTGCATATTTCACAAATGTTGCACGCGTTCCTGAAGAATCAGGTCTGTTGACAAGTGTGATTTTTTGGTCTTTCCCACCAAGCTCTTTCCAGTTTTTGATTTTGCCAGTAAAGATTTTTTTCAATTCGTCCTTTGTGATGTCTTTGACACCAACTTCAGGGTTTACAGCTGCTGCCATTCCAACAACTGCCACTTTGTGGTCTTTTAAAACGTTTGCGTCGATTCCGTCTTTCTCTTCTGCGAATACATCTGAGTTACCAATTTGTACAGATCCTTCAGATACTTGAGAAAGGCCTGTTCCTGAACCGCCGGCTTGTACTTGAATATCGGCTTTTGGATGTTTATCCATGAATTTTTCTGCTGCCGCAAGAACTAAAGGCTGCATCGCAGATGATCCTGAGATGGTAATGGAACCTGATGCCTCATCTTTGTTTGAAGCATTTTCTTTACTGTCTTTTGAATCATCGCTTGAGCTGCTGTTTCCGCATGCTGTGACGAATGCTAACAATGCGATAGTAAGGAAAGTAAGCAGCCATAATTTGTTCTTTTTCATTTCAAGAATACCCCCTGAATAATTTGTCCTACGAGTAATACATTAAAGGTTTTTTATTAATTTCGTTTAAATGGAATGTTAAGTTTTTGTAAATGCCGAAGATTTGTAGAGATCTTGCGGAGTTTTTTATGTTTTTTGTCAATTTAAATCGAAAAGTTTGAAGAAAACATAAAAAAATCGCCCACAAAAAGTGAGCGTTTTTACCTATGAAAGGTCTAGTTATTTGTTTCTGCTTCATTTTCAATTTTATTTTTATTTTTTGCTTGTGTATCATCGCTTTCCTGTTTCGATTTCAGTTCAAAGTATTTGTCTAATACTTGTTCACCAATGTCATTCGTAATCGAATAACGCTGGTTGTAGTCTTGATACACCCACGGGACAACGACCGAAATGGCCACTTCTGGATTATCAGCAGGCGCATATGCAACAAGTGTTGTGTTATACGTCTGTGTGCCGCGTTTGCTTTTAATTGGGCCGTCATAGAACGATTGAGCGGTCCCTGTCTTTCCAGCTGGATTATAATTTTTGTTGCCAAAGTTCGAATACGCTGTTCCTCTTGGGTTTTGCATAACAAGTTTGAACCCTTGCTGTACCCGCTTGATCTCATCACTTGTCATATCCAGCTTATTCAAAACATCCGGTTTAACGGATTCGGTCACAGCGCCAATGCCGCGCTGCGGATCTGGCTCTCTGACTTCTTTTACAAGCTGCGGACGTAAACGGTAACCGCCATTTGCAATCGTTGAGACGTATTGCGCCATTTGCAGCGGAGTAAACGTGTCGTATTGTCCAATCGCATAGTCAAGTAAGAGACCAGATTGTGTAGACGTTCCTCGATAGCCAGTTGCTTCGTTCGGAAGATCAATACCTGTTTTGACTCCAAGACCAAATTTACTGAAATTATAGCGGAACGTATCAAATGCTTTCGTATCAATTGGGAGCGGCTGATTCTTCCGATATTCCCCTTTCCCAATCGCAATCGCTGTTTTGAACATATAAACGTTTGACGAACGCTCTAGTGCAGTTAAATCATTAATGAGTCCCATATTTTGATAGGATTTCTTTGGCGGTGATTGCGCGATATAGAGAGGTTCATCATACTGGGTGCTCCCAATATGAATGACGCCTGTTTTATATCCTGTCAGTACTGTTGCTCCTTTCACTGCTGATCCCATTGCATAAGAAGATGTCATGGATCCTAATGCATAGTCATCGAATTTGTATTTTCCATTTTTGTTTGTAATCTGCTTACCTGCAATAGAGAGAACCTCTCCATTTCTCGGATCCATCATGACCACAAACGCACGATCAAGAAGCTCTGTTCCACCTCGTTGCTTCGCACTTCTCAAATTCTTTTCAATGATTTTTTCGACCTTTTTTTGCAGCTGAATATCAATGGTAAGCACGAGGTCTTTCCCGCTTTTCCCTTCTGTTAAGACTTTAGAGCTTGTGACATTACCATCTTTATCGGTTGTATTCTGTTCTTTTTCTTTTTGACCTTGCAATACATCTTCATATTGATATTCAAGATAGCTTTTTCCTACACGGTCATTTCGGCTGTAGCCTAGTGACAGATAATGTTCAAGCAGCGATTGCGGAAGGCCTTCATCACTTGAAGACACACTACCGAGCATACTGCGGAGCAACCCTTTATATGGATAACTGCGCATCCAGTCTGTTGTGACATCAACGCCTGGCAGCTCGTCCAAATGCTCTGAGACGTAAGCAATTTCGCTTGGCTTCACATCTTCATTTTTGATGAATTGAGGTGTAAGCGCATAGCCTGCATCCATCTGTCTTTTAATCGCAAGCACTTGCAAATCTTTTTTCGTCAGCTGATTTAATTCCTTGTCTGTGATGCGTTTAAGTTGAAGTTCGTATAGTTTATCATCAGAGAGCTTATCGTCACCCTTTAATTCTGATTCCTTTTGAACAAGCTTTTTGGCTTCATTCGGATGCGTTAAGATCCAAAAATCTTTTTTATCACGATCTGTGACTTTTTTCGTACTCACATGAATCATATCCGCTAATTTTGTTGCCACTTTGAGTCGCTCTTCTTGTGATGTCGTCGAGGTTCTCGTATATGTAATGGCATTTAGCGCTTTATTGCTGACGATCGTGTTATAGTTTCGATCATAAATTTTTCCGCGCGGAGCAGATGAGCTGACATTCACATCATTTTGTTTCTCTGCCTGCTTTTTATAATCTTCTCCATTGACAATTTGCACAAAACCGAGTCTGACCACAACACCGGTAAAAATTATGAATGCAGCTAAAAATAATAAATTTAACCGAATCGGAAGTGTTTTGCGCCCTTCCTTCGCATCTTTTTTGTTTTTCTTGTTTCTCATCACATCACCTTTTCTATAAAGAAAGAAATGACACCCCTTTTTGTGTATAAAAGATGCCATCATCATTTTAGCGTTTTTTCTATAATTTATCTAGAAATTTGCTGTTCCAATGGTAAGAAATTTTACCTTTCTCCCTTAATAAGGTTTGTGTGAGATACTGGCTTTTGACTGTCAGCCTCTTTCATATCAGCTGTTTTTTCTTTTAATTGAATATCCTTTACAAAATAATAAATAAGAGTATGTCCCGCTCCGAGAACAACTAATGATGCAGGAATGCCAACCTCATCGCCTAGTAAGGTGACAAACAAAAGAAACAACACAATGGAGCAAATACGTCCCGCATTTAAAAATAGTTCTCTAACCACAATATATTCAATCCGGGCTTTTCTTGCATACCTAGCGTGGCCGATCACATCGTAGGTTAATGATACATACGGGACAAGCAGGAGCGGATATCCTATGGCAATGGCCACTGCATACATGAGAAGCGATACATAGGACAAGTGAAAAACAATTAAAAATAATGCGCCAAATAAAATAAGCCCACCAAGCATAATCGCTTTCTTCCGCCATTTTTTCTTAATTAGACGTGTAGCGAAAAAATAAGCAAAAAAGGCGACACCTGAGTTCACTAAACCAAATGTTCCAAGAGCAAGCTCACTGTTTGTCGCAATAAACACAAAAACACTAATTAAAAAGACAAAGACGCCTTCTCTAAGCCCCTGAAAGAAGTGAGCCGTTGTAATCTTACGCCAATTCTCGTCTGCATGCCGCTCTTTCCAAATTTGCTTGATCATAAACTTCCCTTTTGACTGCCTTCTCTTGAGAAAGAAACTCATGACGACCGCTAATGAAAACAAAAGAAGCGATAACGTAAAAATGACTGTATAACCCGTATCATCCGTTAGTTTAGAAATGACAATACCAGCAATTAGTGGACCGATCATGCCAGCTGTAGACGTGAGCACTCCTAGAAATCCATTGAAGAAATCTCTTGTTTCAGGTTCAGTGATTTCAAAGGTGAGTACATTAAAAGCAAGCCAGTAAAAACCATAGCCGATCCCAAGGACACTCCCTAATAAGACAAGCCGCGCAGCCGCTTGTTCTCCTGCCATTAGTACAATTAAGTAAAAAGCGGCTAAGAAGATGACACCGAAACGAAGGACAAACGCACGGTCTATTTTTTTAGCGAGCCGACCAGCAAATAAAAAAGTAATGGGCTGAAGCACAACAATCGCCAAGTTATAAATCGCAAGATCCGTAAATCGCCCTGACTGTTTCCATAAGTACACATTCACAAACGTATTCGAAAGTGCAATGGCAAGTGCGTACAATCCGCCAATCGTTAGGAGGAGCAATAAATCTCTTGTGACATCCATGTCCCCGAACATTTTCTTTAATCTGCTCATATATTTCATTCTCCTTTTCTACACAATAGTCTGTCTCATCACAAGGCAGATATGTAAGAAAAGGAGGGAAAATATAAAAAGACCCGCTTTATGGTATGTTCCCATCTAAGTAGACAGTGTAGAAAGCCCAATTTTCATAATCGGCTGTTACACTATACTTGGAGGGGATTTTTTATGGCGAGAAAAGGACAATCTTTTGAAGACATAGGAAAAAATACAAAGTCAGAAAATCCTTTTAGGGGATGTCCTAAGTCTATCTTTAAAAGTGTGGAAGAAGAAAAAGATTATTTAAAGGCACAGGTAAGCGTTATCCAAATCTTCACGGGGAGGACGGATTTTGAAGACTGCACGGTTTGAAGTTGTTCACGAATTAAAGACCCTTTATCTGTTGACATGGCTGGTGTATCCATGGCGTAAGAATCAAGGGTTTGAATCGAATTATTTTTCTCTCATCTCAAAACACTTCACAAGAGCATAGAAGATTACATTCAATTCTATAATCACGATCCATTCCAGAAAAAATTAAACCAGTGTGCTCCGGTAGAATACCGTCACACACTGGCTACTTAGGCTTTTTATATGTGTCTACTTGACAGGGATTAGACCAATTTATTTTGCTTGGCTGTAAAGGCGAGCCACTTCATCCCAGTTCACAACATTCCAGAATGCAGAAATGTAATCAGGACGACGGTTTTGGTAGTTTAAGTAGTAAGCATGCTCCCAAACGTCAAGTCCTAGGATTGGTGTTTTCCCTTCAGTTAAAGGAGAATCTTGGTTTGGAGTGCTTGTGATTTCAAGTTTGCCGTTGTTCACAACAAGCCATGCCCAACCAGAACCAAAGCGTCCTGCAGCTGCTGCAGCAAAATCAGATTTGAATTTTTCAAATCCACCTAATTCTTTTTCGATCGCATCTGCAAGTTCACCAGTTGGTGCGCCGCCTCCGTTTGGTGAAAGAAGGGTCCAGAATAATGAGTGGTTAGCGTGTCCTCCGCCATTGTTACGTACAGCTGTACGAACATTTTCAGGTACAGAGTTCAGGTTAGCCACTAGCTCTTCAATTGATTGATCTTCAAGAGCTGACACTCCTTCGATTGCTTTACTTAAGTTTGTTACGTAAGTATTATGGTGTTTTGTGTGGTGAATTGTCATTGTTTCCTTGTCGATATGTGGTTCTAATGCATCGTAAGCATATGGTAATTCTGGAAGTTTAAAAGCCATGGTAAAATTCCTCCTTAGAAATGTATGTACTGAAATGCTTCCTTTGTAAGCAAGCAATTTCACCTTACTCAAAGAGTATCAAAAGAAACGACTTGTTTCAACGTTATTGTTCATGATATGAAACATTTCAGTGCTTATTTTGTATTTAGCCCTTTAGAAAGAATTTTAAACACCCATTCTCGAATTAGAGTAGCACATAAAGTAAAAAGATTCCCAGCATTAGTGCTTGGATCAATCCTTTTGCAAATACACCTGACACAAATCCAATGAGTGAGCCTAAGCCTACTTTCATACTTGTCTTCACATCTTTTTGATGAACAAGAAGCTCTGCTATGACGCTGCCTATAAATGGACCAATGATAATCCCTGCAATTGGAATGACAAATGGACCGATTAATAAGCCTATAGTGCTTCCCCAAATGGCTGCTCGACTACCGCCAAAGTGCTTTACACCAATGAGATTTGAGACATAATCCGCTGCAAATAACACGGCTGTAAACATGGCTTGAATGAGCCAAAATGTCAGTGTCAACGGCTCGAAGCTGAAAAAGAAGCCATACAGAATAAAACCAAAAATGATAAAGACCACACTAGGGATGATTGGATAGACGAGCCCAACAAATGCAATGATAAATGCACAGCCAATTAGAATCCAGTACAGCACGTCCACGTCACGGCCGCCTCCTTTTTATATGCTGTATACATTATGCCTCATTCCTGCTGTCTTAACCAGCGATGAAGGCCGTACTTGTACTTGATGGATAGACATTGATACAATGTGAGAAATAGAAAAGAATGTAGGAAGTGAAACAGTTGAACGTATTTAGTCTATTGTTAAAAGGAATTTATTCACCAAAAGATATTGCAAGAGCACGGTTTACTGGAATTGGAAAACCCATTTTGTACATTTTTATCCTTTCCATCATCGCAACTGTTCCTCAGGGCTATCATATGAGTCAAGAGATTTCGAGCGCAATGTCAGGATTTCAGCATGTGATCAAAAAAGAGTTACCCGACTTTTCAATTGAAAAAGGGAAGCTTCAAGCTGATCAAAGCGCACCGATAGAAAAAGAAGAAAACGGGATTACGATCTTCTTTGACCCTTCTGAGAAAATAAAAATGAGTGAGCTTGAAACAAAACAAACAGCCATCGCTTTATTAAAAGACAAAGCAGTGATTGCCATTGACGGACAAATGACGGATATACCATATCAGCTTCTTGGCGGGACACTGACAAAAGATGACCTCGCTCGCGTGATAAACCAAAACCAAACGATCATTATCCCCGTCATTTGTGCGCTGCTTTATCTTTCAACTGCTGCTCTCATGTTTATCAGCGCCACATTCCTTGCGATGCTTGGGACATTTATTAAACGGATGCAGCAAAAAGAGCTTTCCTTCCAAATGCTATGGAAGCTCTCAGCCTATTCACTCACATTAACGACGGTCTTTTTCGCTATCATGAGTGCGTTAAACACCCCTGTTGCGAACTCATTTTTATTAAATTGGGTGATTAACTTTATCTTTTTATACCTTGTCGTAAAAGAAATACCTGCTAAAAAATAAGCCACTTGTCAAAGTGGTTTTTCATTCCGTTACAAGCCTTACTAGAACAAACTAGAACCATCCTCTCTAGCTTTTCTCCCCTTTTTGGTTCTATCATTTCAGCACATGCATACACTGAAGTAAAATCATAAAAGCGGTGAGTGAAATGCGGCGAATTATTTTTTTACTTATTAGTTTGTTTGTGCTTTTTATTATCTTTTTTGATTTAAAAAATGGAACGATTCCTGTTCAAGAAGAGCAGGCCGTTCCCGCAAGTGCGTTTCAGTCTTCTGAGAAAAAAACGTATAAGACCCTTACTGTCAAACAAGGTCAAACCGTTGTATCCATCGTACATACAAGTAAACCTCTTGATGAGGTCATTGAAGATTTCGAAGAGCTGAATAAAGGCGTCAAAGCGAACGAAATTCGAGCAGGCAGCACATATAAGTTTCCGGTATATCAAAGATAAAACGTTAATTCCTTGTCATTCATACAAAGAGACTGTTACAATATGACATGTAAAACACGTCGTACACTGCAAACGAACTGTGTACACTAAGGAGCGATTGACAAGTGAGTGAAGTCACACATCGTACAAAAACGCGTCCCGTCAAAGTGGGACCTTTAACTATAGGTGGAAATAATGAAGTGGTCATTCAAAGTATGGCCACAACCAAAACACATGATGTCAAAGCGACAGTAGCTGAAATTAAACGTCTTGAAGAAGCAGGCTGTCAGATCGTGCGTGTCGCATGTCCAGATGAACGCGCTGCAAACGCCATTGCGGACATCAAAAAACAAATTGATATTCCGCTTGTTGTCGATATTCATTTTGACTACAAGCTTGCACTGAAGGCCATTGAAGCAGGCGCAGACAAAATTCGAATCAATCCAGGAAACATCGGCAGACGAGAAAAAGTCGAAGCGGTTGTCAAAGCAGCAAAAGAAAAAGGCATTCCAATCCGTATTGGCGTAAACGCCGGTTCATTAGAGAAAAAAATCCTTGATAAATACGGCTATCCAACAGCTGATGGTATGGTCGAAAGTGCACTGCATCACATTAAAATTCTAGAAGATCTAGACTTTCATGACATCATCGTCAGCATGAAAGCATCTGATGTCAATCTAGCAATTGAGGCGTACGAAAAAGCAGCAAAAGCATTTGACTACCCTCTTCACCTTGGTATTACAGAGTCAGGCACTTTATTTGCAGGTACGGTAAAAAGTGCAGCGGGTCTTGGCGCTATTTTGAATATGGGGATTGGGAACACACTCCGCATCTCATTAAGTGCTGATCCCGTTGAAGAGGTCAAAGTAGCACGCGAGTTATTGAAATCATTTGGTCTTGCATCAAACGCAGCCACACTCATCTCTTGCCCAACTTGTGGAAGAATTGAAATTGACCTCATTAGCATTGCAAATGAAGTCGAAGAATATATCTCCAAAATTAAAGCACCGATCAAAGTAGCTGTGCTAGGTTGCGCTGTAAACGGTCCAGGTGAAGCGCGTGAAGCTGACATTGGAATCGCAGGCGCGAGAGGCGAAGGTCTATTGTTCCGTAAAGGTGAAATTGTTCGTAAAGTACCCGAAGAAACAATGGTCGAAGAGCTGAAAAAAGAAATCGATAAAATTGCTGAAGAACACTATGCAAAAATGGAAGCTGTAAAAGAAAAACAAGCTAACGCATAGCAAAAACGCCTGACGTCACTGTCAGGCGTTTTTCTGTTCTTGTTAAAAGAACGGGGTGATAAAAATTCCAAGGATGACGGAAACGATTCCGATTCCAATTGACCACGCACCAAGCGTATGTGCTCCTTTTCTTCTTGCAATATAACCAACGACGATTGCCGCTATCCCTAATAGCACAGGCAAGACAAATAATGAGATAATCGCAATTGCGAGTGCTGTATAGCCTATCCCTTTACTGCCTAAATCGTCACCTACATGGTCACGTTCTAATCTGTCTTCTTGATCTCTTGATGCTTGATATGGCTCTGCGATTTCAGCAGCTGTTTCCTCTAAATAGCCATCATCATGACTAAAATCTGTGTCGATTTCACGATCTTTTCGTTTGAAATCCTCGTCTCTTTCCATGAGCAATTCCCCCTTTTGGTTAATAGAAAGGAGCTTTTTTAGTATGAGCAAAAATGTCTATTTCATGTTTGCTAAAACTTGCTGGAATTGTGAAATGATTATGATACACTTAAGAGTATAAATATGAGGAGTGTGGGCATGTTACGTTTAGGAATTGATATTGATGGCACAGTGACGGCACAAGACACCTTTGTTCCCTACTTAAATGAGTCGTTTCAATGTGCCATCACACTAGATGATATGACGGAATATGATTTGACAAAGCTTTTAAGGATTTCAAATGAAGAATTTTGGGGCTGGATGGATCAGCATGAGCCTCTTATTTATAAACAGGCAAAGCCTGCAGACGGTGCAAAAGAGATCCTTGATCAAATGAAAAAGCACCACAAACTGATTTATATCACAGCAAGAAGACAGTGTCACGCTGATGTCACCTACACGTGGTTTCAAGAACATCAGGTGCACTATAATAATATTGAGCTTGTTGGCGGTCATCATAAGTTGGAAGCTGTCCAAAAACACAATATTGATGTGTTTTTCGAGGATCATCATGGCAATGCCACAATGATTGCAAAAGAAGCTGACATCCCGGTCATTCTTTTTAACTCACCTTATAATCAAATGCCAATTGATGACAGGATCATCCGTGTTAACAACTGGAAAGAAGCGGCTCAATGGATTAAACAATATGAACAGCGACTACAAACTGCCCATTAATTCATTGATGAGAAAAAGCAGACACCTTAATGTATCTGCTTTTTTGATGTATCAAGGAATTCTTCTTTCATTAAGAAATGCAGCGTCCCCTTTATACCTGCCTGATTCAGGTAGTAGCTCGGCTCCAGTTTCACCTCAATGTCCTTCCATGCAATGTATGTTCATGCTTATCAATGTTTGGTATCAAATCTGGCTTCCACTCACGCCTCACCAATGAGAAATTTCTCTGAATTGAGGACAGTCACTACGTAAATTCCGATGGCTATTTGTTTGTCACTGATCCAGCATTTTCTGAATGGACAGATCATGCGCAGCCTGTTCAAAAAAAGACTCAAAATTGTTTAGCGTCATACCTGATGATCTCATTCTAATGAAACGGATGTCTTTTGTAAAACGTTTTCAAAAGACAAAATAAAAAACCAGCTCGTCGGCTGGTCTTCACAAATAAACTTCACAAGAAGGACACGTCCCATATATTTCAAACTTATGTCCGATAATGTGGCAATCCTCTAAATCCACTTCTAACTGGTCCATTGGACAGGCATCGATTTCCTTTGTTTTACCGCACACAAGACAAATAAAGTGGTGATGGTGATGGGAAAATGAACATTTAAAACGAAATAGCTTCTCACCTGACAATTCCGTTGTCTCTAATATCCCAAGCTCTACATATAAGGACAGGTTTCGATAAATGGTATCGAAGCTAAGACCCGGGTAGTCTTCACTTAATGCTGTTAACACATTTTTAGCAGTCAAGTATTTGTCAGAATCAGCAAACAATTGAAGCATATCTTCACGCTTGCTTGTATATTTGTAGCCTTTTTCCTTTAATAAATCAAGTGCTTCTTGTACGTTCATGATGATTCCCCCTTCTAACTTTTCCAATACTAATACACCCGATTAAAATCAAAATGGACAGCATCACAATGGTGCCACCCGGCGCTAGATCTAAATAATAGCTTAAGATCAATCCGACCATAACAGACAATTCACCAAACAATATAGAAAGGAAAATCGCCTGTTTAAATCCTTTAGCAATTCGAATACTCGCCGCAACAGGGAGCGTCATTAGAGCGGATACAAGCAGTGTGCCCACGATACGCATAGATGCTGCAATGACGAGCGCGACGACCAAGATAAAGATAAAATGAATCCATTTCGCTGAAATACCTGAAGCTTTTGCATGCTCTTCATCAAATGAAAGCAAGAACAATTCTTTATATAAAAGCACGACAACTAAAACAACAACGAGTGAAATCCCAACAATAATCCAAAGATCCAGTCTTGAAACCGCACTGACACTTCCGAACAAATAACTAAACAAATCTGTATTAAAGCCATTTGCAAGTGAAATGAAAATGACGGAAATTCCAATACCGCCGGATAAAATAATAGGAATGGCTAGTTCTTGATAATGTTTATACACCGAGCGAAGACGTTCAATAAACAATGAACCTGCTACAGAAAACGCCATCCCCATGTACAGCGGGCTAACCCCTGTCAGAAGTCCAAATTTCTTATCTAAGAACAGGCTCGCTGCAATCCCTGCAAGTGACACGTGACTAAGAGCATCTGCAATAAGTGAAAGCCTTCTCACGACAATAAATACACCAAGTAAGGGCGCAATAAAACCGATCAGCATTCCTGCGATAAACGCATTTTGTAAGAATTCATAATGAAAAAATGGAAATAGCATTATTCGTGTCCCCCATGATGATGATGGTCGTGATGAATCACTTGAATGTCATGTCCATAAAATTGCGATAACGCTTGATCATCCATTGAATCAAACGTTTTTGCGTCTCCATGAAAATGCAATTGCTGATTTAAACAAGCCACATGGGTTACTTTATCAGAAACGGTTCCAACGTCATGCGTGACGAGAATTAAAGACATTCCTTTTTCTTTATTTAATGTTTCTAACAGCTGATAAAATCCTTCTACTGTTTTTTGGTCAACCCCAACAGTCGGCTCATCTAAAATGAGCAGCTTTGGTTGGCTGACGAGCGCACGGGCGATAAATGCACGTTGCTGCTGGCCACCAGAGAGCTCACCAATGTTTTGGTGCTTTAGATCTTGTATACCAACTGAACGAACGGCCTCTTCAACCTGCCATTTATCCTGCTTACTCATTCGCTTGAATAAACCAATTCTCGCCGTCAATCCACTTGCGACCACCTCGTACACTGAAGCAGGAAAACCTGTATTAAAGCTGTTTGCTTTTTGTGAAACAAACCCAACTTGATCCCAGTCTCTGAATTTTGAAACAGGGGTGCCAAATATCTTTAATTCACCCTGTTGGGGTTTAATTAGCCCAAGCAAACATTTTAATAGGGTTGTTTTACCTGATCCATTCGGTCCAACAAGTGCAAGAAAATTTCCTTCCTCTACTGTTAAATGAACGTGATCAATGACATTTCGCTGCCCATACGAGTAGGAAACATCCTTCATTTCAATAATTGGCTTTGCCATGAATCTTTCCACCTTTAATCCCTTATAAAAAGAATGATTACGATTTATACAACAAAAAGAAAATGGCAAAAGCCATTTTCTCGTCCATACATAAATTCTATTATATAAAAGAAAGACAAAAAAGTAAAATAAAAGCTAATGAATGGCTGTTTTAAATTTTCCACCTCTAGTTTCATGCGTATTCATAATGGTAATAAAGGCATTACTGTCTATTTCAAAGACAATGGTTTTGAGCTTTGTTATTTCAAGTCTCGTCACAACGGCGTAGATGACGTCTTTTTCTTCATCTGTATAGCCGCCTTTTCCTCTAAGCTTTGTTGTTCCCCTGCCAAGACGGTGAAGAATTGCATCTGAAATTTCATCATAATGATCCGACACGATAATAACAGCTTTTGTTTCATCGAGCCCTTGAATGACAGCATCAATTGTTTTCATTGCCAAATAATATGTCATGACAGAATACATAGCTTGTTCTGGTCCAAAGACAAAGCCAGCCCAAATAAAAATGAACACATTGACGATCATGACAAACTCACCAACGGAAAAAGGGATTTTTTTTGTAAGCAGAATTCCTAAAATTTCTGTCCCGTCCATTGAACCCCCATTACGTATGACAAGCCCAACACCAAATCCAAGTAATAATCCTCCAAATACAGTAGCTAAAATCGGCTGATCTGTAAATGCTTCTACATGATGAAGTGAAGACTCAATCACGGCCAAGCTGACAATCCCAATCACAGTAGAAATAAGGAAGGTTTTCCCAATATGTTTGTATCCTGATATCATAAATGGAATATTTAAAATGACAACAATCGTCGCAAAATTAATAAATGGGTTATCAGTAAAGAGATAATCCAAAATAAGCGAAATGCCGATGATGCCCCCGTCAATAATCTTGTTTGGCACTAAAAATAATTCAATGCTGACTGCTGCACAAGCAGCGCCTACTAGGATCAATAAAATTCTCAAAATAAAATGAGGCACTGATTCCTTTCTATGCTGTTTACTATTTGCCATACGTTCTCCCTTCTACACTTGTTAAATTTTCAATGAATATTTCATTCACTTTTCTATTTTATCATTTCACAGAGTAAAATAAAGTTTTTGGAACATTTTCCGTTTTCGCCCATACATTATTACAGAGGGGAGGAATGGCATTGATTTTAATTCAAAAAATTGTGCTACAACGGCTCAATCAGATGACAGCCAATGATCTATTAAGGTATGCAAAACAGTATGGGGTCAGCTTAACTCCAAATCAGGCTGTAGAGGTCGCTAAACTGATGAACGGAAAAAACGTGAATATTTTTAATGATGCAGAGCGCAATCGACTTCTTAAGCAAGTGGAAGCGATTACTTCTAAACAGATAGCACAGACCGTCAACGATCTGTTTAATCAATTTACAAGTTAGGCAAAAAAGGGCCGCATTTAGCGGCACCTCATCATGTTACATGTGTTTTTTACTGTTCAGTAATTTTTTCTAGTAAGTCTTCATCAAATTGTTTTTCTTTCAGCATCGCAATTTCGAATTTGTAAGGTGGTTTTTTGTTCTTTTTATCTTCACCTACATAAGGCGTTTCTAGAATTTTTGGTACATCTTGAAGCTGTGGATGATGCACTATATCATTTAGCGCATTGAAGCCAATTTCGCCAAAACCGATATTTTCATGTCGGTCTTTTCTTGCGCCTTGCACGTTTTTACTATCATTGATATGAAGAACCTTGATTCGGTCAATGCCGACGATTCGATCAAATTCTTCTAATACACCATCAAAGTCTCTCACAATCGAATAACCAGCATCGTGCGTGTGACATGTATCAAAGCAGACAGAAAGTGCTTCGTTATGTGTCACACCGTCGATAATTTGGGCAAGCTCTTCAAAGCTTCTTCCGCACTCTGAACCTTTGCCTGCCATTGTTTCAAGTGCAATTTGAACCTCTTGCCCTTTTACAATAACCTCGTTTAAACCCTCGATAATTTTCTGAATACCAGCTTCTGCCCCTGCTCCTACATGCGCCCCTGGATGAAGAACGATTTGTTTTGCACCAATTGCTTCAGTACGCTCTATTTCTGAGCGAAGAAAGTCAACACCAAGCTCAAATGTAGACGGATTGACTGTGTTCCCAATATTTATAATATACGGAGCATGAACGATGATATCTGTCATACCATGCTCTTTCATATGAGCATGTCCAGCTTCAATATTAAGGTCTTCAATTTTTTTACGGCGCGTATTTTGAGGTGCACCTGTATAAATCATAAAAGTATTCGAACCATAAGAGGCTGCTTCTTGGCTCGCTGCATAAAGCATATGCTTTCCGCTCATGGATACATGTGATCCAATCTTCAACAATGTTTCCCCCTACTTTCCATTCGCTTTGACTTTCTTCGTTCCTGTCTTTTGATTTTATCCACCTCACGTGACATTTTCTGTTTATATCCAGGTTTGACGGCTTTTGGTTTTCTAACAAGACGCTTTGCTTTTTCTTCAATTTCATTTGGTGCTTTTTTACGTCTTTGACGCTTCAACCGGTCCTCCGCATCTCGCCATTCTCCATGAACGATTGTTTTGTTTTCAAACACAACGCCCATTTTCTCGATCTGAACAAGTGCATTCTCATCTGCCAAGTCGTAAATAGTCATCGCAATTCCAGAAGAACCCGCTCGAGCCGTTCGTCCTACACGGTGAATATAGAAATCAAGATCAGATGGAAGTTCATAGTTGATCACGTGGCTAACGCCCTTAATATCAATCCCGCGGGCTGCAAGATCAGAAGCCACAATATAGGTAAACTCTAAATTTTCAATTTGTTTCATCACTTTTTTACGTTCGCGTGGTGTTAATCCACCATGAAGCACACCAATTCTCATTCCTTTTTCCTGTAGGAATGAGGCAATTTCATCAACGGTGGTTTTTGTATTGGCAAAAATGATTCCTAAATAAGGCTGTACATTTGTCACCATTTCTTGCAGTAATTTTAATTTGTCACGCTGTTTAGATGGGACTAAAATATGCTGAATATTTTCGGCCGTAATACGTCTCGGTTCAACATGGGCGTACTTTGGATTGTCCATATATTTTTTGAGGAAGGGCTTTAGCTTTTCCGGAATAGTTGCTGAGAACACTAGCATTTGCAACTGCTCTGGCATTTGTGCACCAATACGGTCCACATCTTCTAGAAATCCCATATCTAGCATTAAATCCGCTTCATCAATGACAAGGGAAGTCGCTTTATATACATTCAGTGCTTGCTCATGAATGAGGTCAGCAATACGCCCAGGTGTGCCGACAACCAAATGCGGCTGGTTCTTTAGCTTTTGAATGGATTTCTGCTTGTCCGTTCCGCCAATGTAAAGCTTTGCCAGGATTTCTTCTTCTGGAGATGTGGTTTTTAGGATCGTTTGGGCTTCCTTGAAAATTTGATTGGCTAATTCTCGTGTTGGTGCAGTAATCACCACTTGTACTTGCTCTTTGCTTGGATCAATCGAATGAATAAGCGGCAATAAATATGCGTGGGTTTTTCCTGTTCCTGTTTGTGACTGACCAATCACGCTTTCTCTTTTTAAAACCGCAGGGATGATTCTTTTTTGAATATCAGTTGGCTCATAAAAACCTAGTTCATGAATAGCATCTATAATAAAAGGCTTTAATTCATATGTCGTAAATTTCGTTTCTTTCATGTTTTCACTCCTTAAGGCAATGCCTTTTTGCTCATCTCCTCATTATAGCTGATTTTCAGCGAAAAAACCATGTCCCCTTTTCTTACAGGAAACCAATTGACGCTTACTTGCATAACCTATGAAGAGAAAGAGAATGCAGTAAGGGAGGTACAAGTATGTTAGGGCAAAGGCCTATGGGCGATTTTCAGCCGCATCGTCCCTCACGACGGCACCTTGGAAATGGCGGACAGCCCAGCATTTTTCAAAGGAGACAGCAGGCTCCTATCGAACAGCCTTTTCAAGGGCAAGGGAATCCATTTCAACAAATGATGCCTCGCTCCCCGTCTGTACAGGGCGGCGGTTTGCGCGAGATGGGGGGGGTTCCAGTTGGCGAGAGCCGTGCACTAGGCGGCGGAGCCGGAATCAAGGGAATGCTCACTAAATTTCTTCCTGGAGCTGGAGGAGCAGGGATCTCTGGAGGTGGTGCGGGATTACAAGGAATCCAGAGCTTCACAAATCCTGCAACCCTCTCAAGCATGTTAGGAAATGTTCAAAAAGTGCTCGGTATGGCGCAGCAATTCACGCCAATGATTCAGCAATACGGCCCTTTAGTGAGAAATCTACCTGGGATGATTAAGCTGTACAGCCAGCTTGGCAGTGCGGATGATGATGAAACGAATGTGAATGATGCTGACGCAGAACCAAAAGAGATCGGTGAGAAAACAGAGGTCCCACAGGAAGAAACAGCACCAGATGATGAAATAAATGAACATGCAAAACCAGAGGACATTCTTGTCAAAAAAACAGGTGCAACCTCATCGCATGCTCCTTCCTCTACTGAAGCAAAACCCCAAAAAAGATCTGGCAGCTCTGTTCCAAAACTATATGTCTAGTGATCTTTGAAGGGCAAAGTGTTCACCGCGTATAACAATCTTTGATATATGCGCTTACTTTGGCTATAATGGAAGGAAGAGAATGATAAAAAGCCGTTTCCTACGGCTTTTTATATTGTTTTTCTCTTTTGCAGCACTTCCCTACAGGAGGACGAATAAATGAATGTGATTAAAATATCACCGCGTGGCTATTGCTATGGCGTTGTGGATGCTATGGTCATTGCTAAAAATGCCGCACTTGATAAAAACTTGCCACGCCCAATTTATATATTAGGTATGATTGTGCACAACAAACATGTGACAGATGCCTTTGAAGAAGATGGGATCTACACACTAGATGGACCAAACCGCTTGGACATTTTAAAACAGGTTAAAAGCGGAACGGTGATTTTCACCGCTCACGGAGTTTCTCCTGAGGTTCGCCAAATCGCAAAAGAAAAAGGGCTAGTAGCTATTGATGCCACCTGTCCAGATGTGACGAAAACACATGAACTCATTTCAGAAAAAACAGCGGATGGTTATGATATTATTTATATCGGGAAAAAGGGTCACCCTGAGCCAGAAGGAGCTGTCGGAGTTGCACCTGACAAAGTGCATCTTGTTGAGACAGAAGCCGACATTGAAGCGCTCGATTTAGCGTCAGATAAACTGCTCATCACCAATCAGACGACAATGTCTCAGTGGGATGTCCATGACTTGATGGAGCTCATTAAGGAGAAATATCCTCACGTCGAGTACCATCAAGAAATTTGTCTTGCAACACAGGTGCGTCAGGAAGCTGTTTCACAGCAAGCTTGCCAAGCCGACCTAACCATTGTTGTAGGCGACCCGAAAAGTAATAACTCCAACCGTCTTGCACAAGTGTCAATGGAGATTGCAGGAACGCAGGCTTATCGTATTGGTGACCTCAGTGAGCTTAATCTAGGATGGCTGCAAGGCGTAAAAACCGTTGCCGTCACCGCTGGTGCTTCCACACCAACACCTATTACAAAAGAGGTCATTCACTTCTTAGAAAATTATGAACCGGACGATGAAACGACTTGGAAGGTTGAACATGCTGTTCCTCTTTCGAAAATTCTACCTCGCGTGAAAACGAAGAAATAAGAAAACGTCAGAGCTACTGTGCTCTGACGTTTTTGTTTACAAAAATTGAAATGGGTTTGTATTTGATTCTGAAACAAAGAGCTGTACATCATATTTTTTATCTGTACATAGCGACTCAAGCTTCGATTTCACGCCATCTTTCATGATCTTTTCAGCATAATGACCTGGGTCCACTACATTCAGTCCGAGCATCATCGCATCGTGAGCGACATGGAAATAGAGATCTCCTGTCACATACACATCAGCACCCATTCTTTTCGCTTGATGGATGTATTTATTTCCGTCTCCACCAAGCACAGCTACTTTTTTCACAACCGCTTCCTTATCTCCTACAAAACGAGCACCATTCACACCTAGCTTTGTTTTCACAAATTGCGTAAAGTCTCCAAGTGTCATTGGCTCTCTTAACTCTCCAATACGGCCGAGACCTTTTTGAATAGGAGGAAGATCCGTCGTATGTACACTGTAGGCAACTTCTTCATAAGGATGTGCTTTGATCATTTCATCAATCACTAGTTTTTCAATACTTGCTGGAAAAATGGTTTCGATTCGCATTTCTTTCACAAATTCTAGCTTACCCGTTTCACCAATAAATGGTGTTGCATCATCTGATGGCAGAAAGCTGCCTGTCCCTTCACTTGAAAAAGCACAATGACTGTAGTTACCAATATGTCCAGCTCCCGCATTTCCTAAAGCCGTTCTGATGGCCTCTTCAAATTCCTCTGGAACATACAGGACAAGCTGCTTTATCTGTTCTTCATATGTCGGAACTAACACACTTGTTTTTTTGAGCTCTAAATCTTCAGCAAGTAAGTCATTGACTCCTCCATCAGCTACGTCTAAATTTGTATGTGCCACATATACCGCAATATCATGTTTGATGCATTTCTCAATGATACGTCCAGCCGGTTGATCTGTCGCTACATGCTTTAATGGACGGAAAATCGGCGGATGGTGGGCGATGATAAGGTCGACATTCCTCTCAATGGCTTCATCTACCACATTCTCTAACACATCCAAGGTGATCATGACATTGGTGACACGTTTATTTAATGTACCAATCTGGAGCCCGATTTTATCACCTTCCATGGCATATGCCTTTGGTGAAAATTGTTCAAACAATTGGATGATTTCCTGCCCATTTACTGTTTTAGCCAACAGTCAAAACCTCCTTTAGAATGTTTATTTTCGCATTTAGCTCTTTCAGGCGTTCTTTGTTCTCTTCTGTCGGAGCTGCCTTTTGTATTTGACCTTTTATATTCTCCATATGCTGAAGCTCTTGCATCCACTTGCGCAGGAAAACGTGATTTTGCTCCTTGGCAAGAAACGGACCAACGAGCATTCCTGCTTCAACTGACATGCCTTCATAGGGTTTATCTTGATCGCCTTTTTCCGCAATGATGATTTCGTATATTTTTCCATCCTCTTCTAAAATGACTTCATCCATCAGTTCATACCCTTCTTGATACAGCCATAAACGAATATGGTAAGCATGGATATTCGGCTGAAGAATGAGCCGTTCATGGCCTGCAAGCTTATGCTTGCCTTCGTTTAGAATGCTTGCGATGAGTGCACCACCCATACCTGCAATCGTTACAGCACTCACCTCACCTTGTTCAATGACTTCAAGGCCATTTCCTTTTCTCACCGAGATCTGTGCATCTAATTCAAGTCTATGTACTTGCTGCTTGGCAGATTGAAGCGGTCCATCAGTAACTTCACCAGCAATGGCTTTCACTGCTTTTTGATATAAAATCGCATAGCATGGCAAATAGGCATGATCTGAGCCAATATCAGCAAAGACAGCCTCCTTTGGTAAAAAGTCTGCAACTCTTTTCAATCGCTTTGATAAATTCATTTCATTCATATGTATCACTACTTTTCTTTAATGTTTATACTTGTCTATCTTATATAAATTATGGACTTTTTAAAAGCCGTTTTCAAATGAAAAAAGCTCTTCCTTAAAAAAGAGCTTTTTGCGTAACATTATTTAATGTTGGATACCCATTCCGCCATTTCATCTAACTTTTCATTCGGAATCAACCCGCCTGGCATCCCGTTTCCACCTTCTTGGATTTTCTTCTTGATGTCTGCCACTTCAAGCTTATCGCCAACACCTTTTAATGCAGGACCTGCGCCACCTTCATAGTTTTCCCCATGACAGCTCAGACAGTTCTGCTTATACAATTCTTCCGGCGTCGCATTTGCTGTCTCTTCTTGTTTTTGCTCTTCACCCCCAGAGGCAATTTTCTCTTCATCTTTCAGTCCCTTCAGTGATAAGAAAAAAGTGAGTCCAATTCCTAAAATGGCAATCAATAAGAATGGTATAAGTGGATTCCGTTTCATTTCTTTCATCCTCCCCTTTGTGAAAACCCCTTTGAGACTATGCAAACAATTCTAATTCTACTTTAATTTTACAGAAAGTAAACGAATTATGATACAAAATTTTGGTCAAGTTCACAGATTAGACAAAAATGAATCAAGATGAGAAATGAAGCCTTCAGCACATTTTGATGTATTTTTTTTACATATTTTCTCTAAGAACGTTGCAAATTCATTTGTTATTCAGTAAAATATAATCAGATTGAAAAAAGCGTTTTCATTTTGATGAAGAAAGAACGGATCTCTTTCAAGATCCGTCCGGTTTCTATTCTAAGAAGTCTTTTAAACGTTTACTTCTGCTAGGATGTCTTAATTTCCGAAGAGCTTTCGCTTCAATTTGGCGGATACGCTCTCTTGTTACGCCAAACACCTTTCCAACCTCTTCTAACGTGCGTGTTCTTCCGTCATCTAGTCCGAAACGTAGTCTCAGCACATTTTCTTCACGATCCGTTAGCGTGTCTAATACATCTTCAAGCTGCTCTTTTAACAATTCATATGCAGCATGGTCAGATGGAGATGTCGCCTCTTGATCTTCAATAAAATCACCAAGATGCGAGTCATCTTCTTCACCAATAGGTGTTTCTAAAGATACAGGCTCTTGTGCAATTTTAAGAATTTCTCTTACCTTTTCTGGTGTTAAATCCATATCTTCAGCAATTTCTTCTGGCGTTGGTTCTCTGCCTAAATCTTGCAGAAGCTGTCTTTGAACACGAATCAATTTATTAATTGTTTCCACCATATGCACTGGAATCCGGATCGTTCTCGCCTGATCGGCAATGGCTCGCGTGATCGCCTGTCTAATCCACCAAGTCGCATATGTTGAGAATTTGTATCCTTTTCGATAATCAAACTTCTCAACTGCCTTCATGAGACCCATGTTTCCTTCTTGAATCAAGTCAAGGAACAGCATACCACGACCGACGTAGCGTTTCGCAATGCTGACAACGAGACGAAGGTTCGCTTCCGCTAATCTTCTTTTTGATTCCTCATCGCCTTCTTCGATTTTTTGAGCATACGTAATTTCTTCTTTAGCAGATAACAAATTGACGCGTCCGATTTCTTTTAAGTACATACGAACAGGATCATTAATTTTGACACCTGGTGGTACGCTTAAATCATTCAGGTCAAATTCCTCTTCTGCTTTAGCCAACTGCTGAACATTTGGGTCTTCTGTCTCTTCGTTTTCACTAATGAGCTCTACACCCTGTTCACCTAAGTATTCATAGTATTCATCCATTTGGTCTGATTCAATTTCAAAGCTAGACATACGCTCTGCAATTTCTTCGTATGTTAAAACGCCCCGTTTTTTACCGGTTTCAGTGAGTTTATCCCTCACCTGTTCAAAGGTTAATTCAGTTTCGGTTTCGTGGGCTTGTTTATCAGCCATTATGGATCCCTCCTTCCAAAGCTTGCAACGAATTCTAAAGTAACTTGCGATTTGCTTCCGCTCTGCTTTTCTCTCTCTATCAAACAGGATAAGCAAATAAGAATAAAATAAATAATGATGAAAGCAAGATGCTTGCGGTCTTTTGCTCCTCCCCAAAAGGATTCATTGCCAGCCGTAAGTCTTGTCATAAATATTTGACGTATTACTTCAGCGAACGGTTCAATTGAATAATTTCTTTTGCAAGTGTTGCCGCTTTGAAGAAATCTTTTTGCCTCTCCGCCTCTGCACGTTCCAGTTCTTTTTCCTTTATCATTGACAAATTCCGATGATTCAACACTTTTTTTACATAATCACTTAATTCAGCTTCACTTAGCTCGTCTCCAACTTGAATCATTAATATATCCGTCAAAAGCTGATTCATGAAATCATCTTCAAAACGATTCATCAGATGCTGCGGAGCCGGTTCTTTACCTTCTTCATGCAATGCATAAATGTACGTTGCCAGCGCCCTGTGTGAATCTATATTAAATTCAATCCCGACTCTGTCAAGTACTTTACTGATCACGTCATCGCTTTTTAACATATGAGCAAGCAGCATTCGCTCTGCATTTTCATATGCCGGCCTTAGACGCTTTCTTCTTACCTGTGTTGAAAGATGTGCACGCCTCTTATCAAGCCCATTTTTTTCTTGCGAGCTTTTGGTTTCTTGCCGCTGCTTTTTTTCAAACAGCTCCAATTGTTCCTTTAATGAGTCAAGTGAGATAGAGAACTCTCCAGCAAGCTGTTTCATGTAAATCTCTTGTTCCAAGGAGCCGTTTAACCGGCTGATTTCTCGGAGAACTTGCTTCATATAAGCAAGTCGGTCTCCTTCATCTGATAAATTCTTCCCTCTACGGAAAAAATTCATCTTAAATGTCATTAATGTCACGCTTGCATCTATGATGTCATTCCTAAATTTCTCGCCGCCATATTTACGAATGTAATCATCTGGATCGAGTCCATCTGGCACCATGGCAATGCGAACTTTACATCCTCTTTTTTCAAGCAAATCTGACGCTTTCATAGTCGCTTCATACCCGGCCGTGTCAGAGTCATAGCATAGGATGATCTCTTCTACATTCCGCCTGAGAAGTTTGACGTGCTCTTCTGTTAAAGACGTACCCATTGTTGCAACACTTTCGCCAACACCAGATGTGACAGCCGAGATGACGTCAGCAAATCCTTCGAAAAGGACAGCCCGCTCGCGCTTTCTAATATGCATACGCGCATCATGAAAGTGATAAAGCAACTTACTTTTATGAAAAAGTGGCGTTTCAGGACTATTCATATACTTAGGCTGCTGATCACCAAGCGATCTTCCGGAAAAAGCGACAACCGTTCCGTGATGATCATGAATGGGAAACATCACACGATCTCTAAAGCGGTCAAAAAAGCCTGTGCCGTTTTCACGTTGAATCAAAAGACCAGCCTTCTCCATCATCACTGGATCAAACCCTCGTTTTTCTAAAAACTTGGTCATGAAATCCCAGGAGTCAAGAGCATACCCGATCTCAAACTTGGCAATTGTTTCATCAATAAAGCCCCTGGACCGTAAATAATCGAGTGCGTTTTGACCTTCCTTTGTATTTACCAGCAAATGGTGGTAAAATTTCTTAAGAAGCTCATTGGCGTCAATCATTTGATGATCTGCTGTATCCTCTTGCTGAGAGGAACTGATCTGAGCATTCGCTACATGATCAGGCAAATCAATATGGTACTTATCAGCAACATGTGAAACGGCTTCAATGAATGAGTAGCCTTCCATTTGTCTGAGGAACGAAAACACATTACCTCCAGCACCACAGCCAAAACAATGGAAAATTTGCTTATCTGCTGAAACAGAGAATGAAGGAGTATTTTCACCATGGAATGGACAAAGACCGAAGTAATTCCGACCTTGCTTTCTAAGCTGTACATATTCTCCAATCACTTCGACAATGTCTGCGTTTTTTTGGATCTGCTCCAAAAGTTCATCTGGTATACGTTTGCTCATCCTAATAACACTCCGTCGTACATTATTCGCCTTTTAATTCGAAAATCCTTCATGATTCGACAGGATTTTTTGCAGTTGGGCAATAAATCGCTTTTTATCCTCTTCTAAAAGCTTTTTGGGACCTTTTCCGTATACACCTTTTCTACGTTGTTTACTGGAAACATGCCTGCGTTCCAAATGAAAATCAATTGTTTCGTTTGTGTACATTCGTCCTCTTTCAGACAAAACAATGACATGTCTTGGAAGCAGTAAGGAGGCAAGACCAATATCTTGGGTGACGACAATATCGAGTGCGACAGCTGAGTTAGCAATGACTAAATCCGCTGCTTCCTTATGTGTATCAACAAACCGCCAATCTTCAAGTGGTGATCTTTTGGTTTGAAAATGCTCATATGAAGCAATGAAAGTCACAGGTACTTGAAATTGAGATGCGACAGAAAGGATTTCGTCTTTTACAGGACAAGCATCTGCATCGACATAAATCGTCCTGTCTTTTTTACGTTCATTCAGGTGACTAATTCTCCATCCCTCCACCTTATTCCTGCTTTAGAGAAGCAAAAAGACCATACTTTTCCCCCATAAAGCAATCAACAGTAAAACTCATTTTGTCGAAAAGTTATGTTCAGAATCACTTGACTTCTGCCAATATTAGTTTATTCGTTCTTGACTTAACTTAAACCTAAAATAAATGATTTTATCACAATTTTTTATTATAATACAAATACAGCAAACATGCCATTGTTTTTGTTTACCCTTTCCCACCAAAGGAAAAACCCAGGAGGAGCATCCTGAGTTTATTCGGAACCTCTTTTGGTCAGCATTTGATGAATGACATTTGCCGTTTCCTCAACTGCTTTATTCGATACATCGACAACTTGACAGTTAATTCGGTCAACCACTTTTTCAAAATACTCTAGTTCCTCTTTAATCCGCTCGATGTTTGCATAAATCGCTCGATCATTTAAACCAAGAGATTTCAAACGCTCTTTACGAATGTGATTTAGTTTGTCTGGACTAATTTTCAGGCCAATGCATTTCATTGGGTCAACTGAAAATATCTCCTCTGGCGGATCTACTTCAGGAACAATCGGAACGTTCGCTACCTTCAGCCGCTTATGCGCCAAATATTGAGAAAGGGGTGTCTTGGACGTGCGCGATACACCAATCAATACAATATCAGCCTTTAGGATTCCTCTTGGGTCTCTGCCATCATCATATTTCACAGCGAACTCAATGGCTTCTACCTTTTTAAAATAGTCTTCATCTAATTGACGTACACGCCCCGGCTCATGTTTCGCTTCATTTCCATATGCGGTCTCCATTTTATCAATGAGTGGACCGATAATGTCATAGTAAACGACTCCATTTGCTTCTGCCTCTTCTATTAAAAATTGGCGCATTTCTGGCACAACAAGAGTAAAGCAGACGATCCCGTTATCTGCTTTCGCCAATGAAATGACTTCTTTAATCGTACCGATATCCTCTACATATGGGATTCTTCTAATATTTGAATGGTCTGATGAGCCCCCATCAAATTGGCTAAGTGCCGCTTTGACCACGAGCTCTGCCGTTTCTCCTACTGAATCTGATACAACAAAAATTACGCGATTACTCATAACATCCCCTCGCAGTCTTCTGTAATTAGATAATTTCATTCTCCGATAAGCTAACAAGTATTTTCGTCATGTTTGTTTTCGTAATTCTACCGACAACTTCAAAGCCTTTATCCGTATCTTTTATGACAGGAAGTGCGTCTATTTGCTTTTCAATCAAGTGCTTGGCCACATCCATAATAAAATCTTCCTTGCGGCAAACGGTGATGTTCGGCATTCTTGTCATAATAATATGGACAGGTATAGATGGAAGCTCCTGTTTTCCAATACTTGCTCGAAGAAGGTCTTTTCTTGATAACACGCCTGTTAAAATAGAGTGATCGTCCACAACGAATAATGTGCCCACATCCTCTAAAAACATCGTACAAATCGCATCATAAACTGAAACATTCTCATGTATCACCACAGGAATGGATTGGAAATCTTTCACTTGAAGTTTTTTCAGCTTATCTGCCAGAAGCTGCGTGCCTGTTTTACCTGTGAAAAAGTAGCCGACCCTTGGTCTTGCTTCTAAAAAGCCAGACATCGTTAAAATGGCTAAATCCGGTCTGAGGGTAGCCCTTGTTAAGTTCAGCCGATCTGCGATATGCTCTCCAGTAATCGGACCATTCTCTTTGACAATCTGTAAAATCTGCTCTTGCCGTTTATTTAACTCGATTGTACTCACCACCTTTAAATAGAGAAAGCGAACCTTTACTTTATGTATATCATTTTCATAACTCATCATATTATAGCGCATCTTTGTCCGAATGAAACAAAAATCCACTCAAAATCTATGAATTAAATGAGTAAAAAACGATTGCCCTTTGGAAAAGGCAACCGTTCTTAGGAATTTATTTTACATTTAAATTGTGCATATTTGCAAATGATTGAATAACTTTTGCTAGTTTGACCATTTGCGCCAAACGATTTTGCTTCAGTTTTTCATCATCCGCATGAACCATTGTATGATCGAAATAATGAACAATTGGTGCTTTTAGCGTATCTAACGCCTCAAGTGCTAAGTTGTAATTTCCTGCTGCCGCATGTTCCTTTACAGCTTTCTCTACGTTTTGATACGCCTCAAATAGCGTTTGCTCATGTTCATTTTCAAACAGTGCAGGCTGAATTTCTAAATCTTCCCCTTTTTTACTGATTGAAATGACGCGGCCTAATGCCTCAGCTGTTTCTTTGAAGCTTTCTTGTTTCACGCTCTCTTCAAGAACAGCTGTTTTTTTTACGACTGCATAAGGCTCAATATTTTCAACATCAAGGACTGCATCAACAACATCATGGCGGATATGCTCTGCTTGAAGGACATATTTTAAACGTTGCGTCAAAAATTCAATGAGAGCAGCTTCATGTTCTGTCTCTACTTGAGCAAGCGCTAAAAGCTCTTTAAATGAAATATTCCAATGACGGTCGAGAAGAATTTGGACAATACCACTTGCTTGTCTTCTTAGTCCATAAGGATCTTGAGAACCCGTTGGAATGACATCAATTGAGAAGAAGGAACAAATAGAATCTAGTTTGTCCGCTACTGCTACAATCGCTCCAATAAGAGTAGAAGGCGCCTCGTCACCAGCAAAACGCGGCATATAATGCTCATTTATGCTCTTTGCCACTTCTTCATGTTCACCAAGGGCTTTTGCATATTTCTCACCCATGATTCCCTGTAATTCTGGGAATTCATAGACCATTTGGGTGACAAGGTCAAACTTAGAAATGCTCGCTGCTCTTGCCACACGTTTTGATGTTTCGTCATCTGCACCGACATGCGCTGCTAAGCGGGTCGCAATGTCTGTGACTCTCTTCAGCTTGTCACCAATCGTTCCAAGCTTCTCATGGAATACAACTTTATCAAGTTTTTTAATATTGTCTTCAATGACTAGTTTACTGTCTTCTTTATAGAAGAATGCAGCATCTGATAAACGTGCACGAAGAACTTTTTCATTTCCTCTTGCGACATTTTCTAGCGCCTCACTGTTTCCGTTTCTCACCGTAATAAAGTGTGGCAATATTTCCCCTTGCTCATTTTTTACCGGGAAATAGCGCTGATGCTCTTTCATCGTCGTGACCAATACTTCTTCTGGCAATGCAAGAAACTCTTCTTCAAAGGAACCAAACAGCACTGTGGGGTATTCAACTAGATTATTGACTTCTTCTAAAAGCTCAGAATCAACTGGAATGACCCAACCTTTTTCTGAAGAAAGGGCATTTAGCTGTTCAGTAATCCATTGTTTTCTCTTATCTGAATCAGCAATGACAAACTGGTCTTGTAATGTTTGCTCATAAGAACCAGGTGAGTCAATGCTAGCTGTCATGCCTAGGAAACGATGCCCTCTTGTCTCACGGCCGCTTTTCACGCCTGCAATTTCAACAGGAACAATCTCATGTCCAAATAAGCAAACAATCCATTTAATCGGACGGATATAGCGTAAATCTTTACTTCCCCATCTCATGTTCTTTGGAAAGCTTAATGAGGCGGCAATATCACCTAGTGCTAGGAGAAGGTCCTTCACTTGCTTTCCTTCTTGAAACTTTTGGACATGGACATAATCCACACCTTTGATCTCTTTGAAATAAAGATCATCTGTTGAAGCACCTTGTCCTCGGGCAAAGCCTTCGGCCGCTATTGTCCAATTGCCTTCATTGTCTTGAGCAATCTTTTTAGCTGGACCTCTTGCTTCTTCTTTGATGTCTTCTTGTTTTTCTGCGACACTTTTGACTAGCACGGCAAGACGTCTTGGTGAGTTGAATAAGGCAACGTCTTCGAATGAAATATTTTGCATTTCAAACCAAGCTTTTACTTTCTCACCAAGCTGCTTTGTGCTCTCTGCCATGAAACGAGCCGGCATCTCTTCTAAGCCGATTTCCAGTAATACATCTTGTTTATTCATGAGAAGCCGCCTCCTTTTTTAGCATAGGGAATCCAAGTTTTTCTCGTTCTTCGTAATACGTTTTGGCTACCTTTCTCGCTAACTGACGTACTCTTCCGATATAGCCCGTTCGCTCAGTGACAGAAATAGCGCCCTTTGCATCTAGCAGGTTGAACGTATGGGAGCATTTGAGCACATAATCGTATGCCGGGTGAACAAGTCCTTTGTCCATTTGCTTATGCGCTTCTTTCTCATAGGTTGTAAACAAATCAAACAGCATGTCAGTATTAGATGTTTCAAATGTATATACAGAGTGCTCATATTCAGCCATTAAGAATAAATCTCTTACAGTAAATCCGTCTGTCCATTCAAGGTCAAAGACATTTTCTTTGTCCTGGATGTAAGAAGCAAGACGTTCTATACCGTATGTGATTTCAACGGAAACTGGCTTACATTCTAAGCCGCCGACTTGCTGGAAATAAGTAAATTGCGTAATTTCCATGCCATCAAGCCATACTTCCCAACCAAGCCCTGCACAGCCAAGAGATGGATTTTCCCAGTTGTCTTCAACAAAACGAATATCATGTTTTAACGGGTCAATGCCAAGTGCCTTCAATGACTCAAGATATAGCTCTTGAATATTGTCAGGTGATGGCTTAATGATCACTTGAAATTGATGATGCTGATACAATCTATTTGGGTTTTCTCCATATCTACCATCAGCAGGGCGTCTTGAAGGCTCTACATATGCTACCTTCCACGGCTCTGGTCCGATGCTTCGCAGGAACGTGTATGGACTCATCGTTCCAGCACCTTTTTCTGTGTCATACGCCTGCATTAATACGCAGCCTTCATGTGACCAATGCTTTTGCAACGTCAAAATCATGTCTTGAATATTCAATGATCGCACCTCCATCTTTTCTACACCATCCGCTATGTATGACGGGTGGGGACTAGAACCTCGCAAGAGAACACAAAAACTCCCGTCCCTATGTTCGCAAGGCTCCTTGCAAACATAGGGACGAGAGTTTTTCCCGCGGTTCCACCCTATTTGCTGGTGTCGTAGCATCCAGCCGCTTTGTTTACGTTGCTCAAGAATGCCCTTCGTTACGCCTCCATCCTTAGCTCACACCGCCCTAAGGTCGCTTTTAATGGATTCTACGTAAGTACTTCTTTCTGTCAATGCAACATATTTGATCTTAGATGATCTTACAAAAAGTCATGGGAGATGTCAACTTTTGTTTTCGCCGCCCATAAGCTTTTTCATGGATTCCATTTGATTCATGAATTTTTTTGATTTTAAATAAAGGCCTGAATATTCGTCATAATAGTGATCGAGCACTTGACGAATTTCTTGTTTCGTCTGCGGTTTCACATCAACCGAACCGAGCCTTGATAAGTCAAAATAATGAAACAAACGGAGCAGCCTTGCAGCTGCTGGGGATAAGGGCAGTTTATAAGGATCTTTAGAAAAGCAATTTTGGCAAATGAATCCATTATCTCTAATCGAGAAATGGAACTGCCCTTCTTTTTGACCACAGTGGACACATTGATCCAGTTCAGGCTTCATCCCCATTACTGATAACATTTTGACCTCTACGATAAATAAAATAATATCAGCATCTGTGCCTTCATTGAGATGGCGCAGAGATTGAAGCAGGAGCTCAAATAAATAAGGGTTTGGCTTTTTTTCTTCTGTTCCTTTATCAAATAACTCTGTCATATATGCAGCATATGCGGTCAGAAATAAATCTTCCCGAATGGTCCGCATGCTTTCGATCATTTCACCTTGCTGGAGCGTTCCAAGTCCTGTTGATGATTGGATAAGGAAGGTTCCGTATAAGAACGGCTGGCTTATGGCTGACAGGCGGCTATTTGACTTTTTAGCGCCTCTTGCCATTACACCAAATTTCCCATGTTCTCTAGTGAGCAGCGTGACAATTTTGTTTGTTTCGCCATAATTTGTTGTTCTAAGGACAATTCCTTCACTTTTAATGAGCATTTGTCTACACTCCGAGCATTGGAGGGAGTCAAGATTTATAAAATTGGAAAATCAAGTCGTGCTATTTCTTCTTTAAGTACATCGGGTCTTTCCAGGTTCTCCTTTTCTAACTCTTTGAAAAGCAGATACGTGTCAACGCTGCCTGTTTGTGAAAATACGTTCCATGTAAAATTCAACATAAAAACCCCACCTTTCTTTATTAGAAGCAGCAACGCTACATCCAACATATTTAATTTTATCTTGACCAGACTACCTCCATTTCATAATAAACAATTTTTACTAATCGAGCCGCACTATTGTCAATTGCTCGTTTTTTAATATTCATCTTCTCTAAATCCAAAATCACGGAGGTGAGTGGATTTATTACGCCAGTCCTTCTGAACTTTTACCCAAAGCTCCAGATACACTTTTGAGCCTAGAAGTGCTTCAATATCTCTGCGCGCTTTTTGTCCCACTTCTTTTAATAAGCTGCCTCGTTTACCAATGACGATCCCTTTTTGCGAATCACGTTCGACGACAATGGTTGCCGCAACATGGACCTTACCATTTTCATCAGGCTTAATAGATTCGATCGCAACCGCAATACTGTGAGGAATTTCTTCTCTCGTTAAATGCAACACTTTCTCACGAATTAATTCAGAAATAATAAACCGCTCTGGGTGATCTGTTACTTGATCTGCTGGGTAAAATTGAGGCCCCTCTGGAAGAGAACCTTCAATCTGTTGAAGAAGCGTATCAATGTTGTTGCCTTCAAGAGCTGAAATTGGCACAATTTCCTTAAACGGATAACGTGTGCGGTATTCATCAATTAAAAGGAACAGTTCATCTGGGTGAATTTGATCAATTTTATTGACGACAAGGAATACAGGTGTAGATGTTTGCTTTAGTCGTTCAATAATGAATTCATCACCTTTGCCATAGCTTTCCTGTGCATTGATCATAAACAAGATCAGGTCGACTTCCTTCAGTGTATTTTGAGCCACTCTCATCATAAAATCACCAAGCTTATGCTTAGGTTTATGGATCCCTGGTGTATCGATAAAGATTGTTTGTGAGGTGTTCGTTGTCAGGACACCTTGGACTTTGTTTCGTGTTGTTTGAGGCTTATCACTCATAATGGCAATCTTTTGTCCAATGACACGATTAAGAAAGGTTGATTTTCCTACATTTGGTCTTCCAATAATTGAAACAAATCCTGATTTGAAGCTTTCGTTAGTCATTTAAATCCTCCGATGAAAATGCGCCTGGCAATAATTCGTTTACTGTAGTTTCGTATATATGTCCTTTTAAGTTCGTTAGAATCACTGGCATATCAGGTGCACATAGCTCTGAAATAACCTGTCTGCATGCGCCGCATGGTGAAACAGGTCGATCTGTATCAGCTACTACTGCAAGCATTTGAAAAGATGTAATGCCTTCTGAATAGGCTTTAAAAAGTGCTGTTCTTTCCGCACAATTACACATGCCATATGCCGCATTTTCAATGTTGCAGCCGCCATACACTTTTCCATTGTTCGACAATAATGCTGCACCGACTTTGAATTTAGAATAGGGTACATATGCAAAATCTCTTGCTTTAATTGCTTCTGAAATCAACTCTTGTTTGTTCATTCCTAGTTCCCACTTTCAGAAGAAATGGTATCACTGTCACATTTATATTTTACATAATTTACATGACATTTTCACGCCCATTTCCAATAATGTTAATAAATAGTAACATTGTTCTATTACATGATCTTCGGTAAAAAGATGATCAACCCAATCATAACCGAAATTGCGGCGTAAACGCAAACGGCGCCAGCTGCAGCGTCCTTCGCTCTCTCTGCAAGCGGATGCTTTTCATCTGTCAAAAGGTCCACTGTATGTTCAATGGCTGTATTGACAAGTTCAAGCGCAAACATCCCCCCGCACAAAAGCAGAACGATCATCCATTCAACTTGCTCAATCTGAAACCAACAGCCGCATATCACCACGATGATGGT
The DNA here is from genome assembly GCF_037104745.1 of Bacillus sp. FJAT-53060. Classification (NCBI taxonomy): domain Bacteria; kingdom Bacillati; phylum Bacillota; class Bacilli; order Caryophanales; family Bacillaceae; genus Bacillus; species Bacillus sp. FJAT-53060. Next base: position 116,428 of record NZ_JBAWSW010000003.1, on the reverse strand, counting down.
TGCGACTGCGTGAAATCGAAAATTCCGTTCATTCAAGAAAGTTCGCCATATTCCTCTAAACGCATAATAAAAACTCCGAAAAAAACGGGCAAGCGGACTCCGTTTCTTACAATGATCTTGAAAGGCCATAATTATCCAATATTTTTGTCTGTTTGGCGAACATTTCTTTTTCATCTTCCTCTGTCATATGATCATAACCAAGTAAATGAAGAAAACCATGAATCGTTAAAAATCCAAGCTCTCTCATAAAGGAATGTCCATACTCCTCTGCTTGCTCTTTCGTTCGATCAACACTAATGATAATGTCACCGAGTACCGGCGGGATGTCATCAGCGCCAACGATTTCAATTTCCCCTTCGCCTTCTTCCTCAAGTGCAAAGGAGACCACATCTGTCGGCCCATCCTTCCCCCTGTATTCTTTGTTGATCTGATGAATTTCTTCGTTCGAGACGATTGTCACTGAAACTTCCGCTTGATCTTTTACCTCAAGGACATCAGCAGCAAATTGAAGAAGCTTTTCCACTTCTTCTAGCTGCTCTTTTGATACTTGTCCTGTTTCATCTATGAAATCGATTAACAATGTCATTTACTTCACCTTCTGCTTTGGGGCATCTGGATATTCAATCCGAGAATGGAAAATCCCCTTTAATGTTGTACAAATCGTTTGACTAATAATATTTAATTCTTTAAAAGTTAAATCACATTCACTAAATTGCCCGTCCTGCATTTTATCTGAAATTATGCCTTTGACAAGCTTTTCAATCCGTTCTGGATTTGGGTTATGCATCGAGCGTACCGCCGCTTCAACGCTGTCAGCCACAGAGATAATCGCCGCTTCTTTTGATTGCGGTTTTGGACCAGGATAACGAAATTCTTCTTCTGTCACCTGATCATCCCGTTCTTTTGCTTTATAATAAAAGAACTTTAAAAGCGATTTCCCATGATGCTGTTCTGCAATATCGACAAGCTCTTCTGGAAACTTCTTTTCTCTCAGCATATCAGCTCCATCTGTCGTATGGGCAATAATAATATTTTTACTCAACTGAGGAGAAAGCTTGTCATGCGGATTATCAATGTTCATTTGGTTTTCGATAAAGTATTGCGGCCTTTTCGTTTTCCCAATGTCATGATAATATGCGCCAACCCTCGCTAAAAGTCCGTTTGCTCCTACTGCTTCACATGCAGCATCCGCTAAATTGGCCACCATGACACTATGATGATATGTACCTGGTGTCTCTGTTAAAATCTTTTTAAGCAGCGGATGATTTGGGTTAGATAATTCAATGAGTTTCATTGTCGAAAGAATACCAAACATGCTCTCAAAAACAGGCATTAATCCAATGACCAAAATAGATGATGCAAACCCAGACACAATAGCCATCATTAGATTCACACCAATCTCAAGCCAAGATGGAGAGGAATTTTGGATCAGAGTAATGGATAGAACCACAAGAATATTCACCGCAGCAACCAAAAGCCCCGCCTGCAAAATTTTTGATCTCGCATTATGTTTTCTGAGAAACAAAATTCCTGCCATCCCGCTAATGAGATAGTAAGCGCAGATGACATAATTAAAGACGCCGGTAACTCCTTGATTAAACATCATACTGCCACAAAGGGCAAATACGAGACCAGAGAAGATCGCTAAGCGCTCATTGATGAGCAGCTTGATTAGCATCGTCCCAAGTGCCACTGGCACGACATAACCAATCGTTGTGTATTTTGTTTCCTGGAAGAGACTGAATACTTCCATGATGATTAAAATAATGGTGAAAATGAGCGAGTAGAGCAGTAATGATTTATTCTTATGGGCAACCGATTTCTTCCTCGTTTCAAATGAGTGAATAATGGCTGCTAAAAAGAGACCAATCAATATCATAAGACCGCTTACAGGCTTAAACAAATTTGAGCTATTTAATAGACCAGTTAGCTCTAATTTACGATAAACTTCCCGGTCGATGAGTTCCCCTTCCTCCACTAAAATTTGCCCTTGCTTGATTTGAATTGGCTGAATATTATCAGCTGCTTCTTGCCTTTTCTTCTCTGTTGCCACAGGATCAAATACATAGTTTGGAATAATCGCAAATTCACCAATTTCCTTTGCTGCATTTAAGTATTTTGACGGAATTGAATTGTTTTCAAGCTCTGTTTTCACTTTTTTTTTCTCATCGTGTAACTTAGCCGCTGTGATTTCCTTACTCATCAGTGAATTGACCACTGTGATGATGGAATCCTTTGTAAAAGAAAGATTTTCGTCACTTGCTTGGAGCAACACTTTAATGGATTGATCCGAAACAGCTTCCTGCATATCAGTTGTTAGTTTTTCTTTTACACGTTTGACTTGGAGATTCTCTTTTGCTGCTTTCTTTTCTTCCTTAATGGCTTCAAATAGGGATGAAATGAGATCGACACGATTATCAGAATACGCTTTTTTGAGCGTATATTGGTCTTCTACTTGATCCGTTGCTTCTTGTTTCTTTTCTTCTGTCGCTTCTTGATCATCAACGGTTGACGGAGAATAGATGGTCTGTTCACTCACTGAAAACAAATCTAAATCGAGCGATTCAGGCTTCACATGGAAGAAGAGCACCACAAACAGAATGGCTGCTAACGCAGCATATAACAACACGTTGATATGACGTGAGCGCTCCATTTTCTGAGGTTCTTTTTTAGACAGCAGTCTTTTGCGCTTACTGCCTTTCTGATTCTTTCTCAAGGAAAAGTCCCTCCTTTTTTACTTTAAACCACGATCGAAACAAAATGACCCGATGAAGACGATCGGGTCACTCAGTTCATTTTTGCTTTTCGTATGCTCCAATGATCTTTGCCACAAGCGGGTGTCTGACCACATCTGTTTGATCTAATTCAATGAATGAAATGCCCTTGATTTCTGCAAGCATGTCCTTTGCAGCTGCAAGCCCTGACTCCACACCCTTTGGCAGATCAATTTGTGTAATATCTCCTGTAATGACCATTTTAGAGCCAAACCCTAATCTCGTCAAAAACATTTTCATTTGGGCTGGCGTTGTATTCTGCGCTTCATCTAAAATAACAAATGCATCATCAAGCGTCCGCCCTCTCATATAGGCGAGAGGTGCTATTTCAATCACACCACGCTCAATTAAACGTTCCGTATGATCACTGCCAAGTACATCATGCAAGGCATCATAAAGTGGTCTTAAGTAAGGATCGACTTTTTCCTTTAAATCACCTGGCAGAAATCCAAGACTTTCTCCCGCTTCAACAGCTGGTCTTGTCAGGATAATCCGTTTCACATGTCCATTTTTCAGAGCATGTACTGCGTTGACCACTGCCAAATACGTTTTACCTGTACCAGCAGGCCCAATCCCAAAGACCAGATCATCTTTTTTCATTGCCGCAGCATATTCACGCTGGCCGATCGTTTTGACTCTGATGGACTTTCCTTTGGCATTTTTCGTAATTTCATCTTCATACATATTTTCAAAATAATTGAGCTTACTTTTTTGAGCCATTTTAATGGCATAGACAATATCCCGTTCTGAAATCTCGATACCTTTTCGAATGAGGTGTAAGAGAGATGTGATCAAATGGCTCGCTGTATCTCTTGATGCTTCCTGACCAGAAACATACACTTTTTCTCCACGCGTAATAATGGAGACATTCAGCTCGTTTTCCATCAGTTTCAGATAAGCATCTTGATTACCGAATAAAGCAATGGCTTCGTTTGGGCTATCCAATTTTTGTTGAATCTCAAGTAAATGTTCTGTCATTCTCTAGTCTCCCTGAACAATAGGTCTTGGTTGAACAATATCTTCTATTACTTGGTAAAGTATGATTAGCTTAACTTTACCATTCCCTGTTGTCTCGTGCAAAACTTTTTCACTTTTCACCTCGCCTGTTTGACCTAGCTTCTCTGCTAATTCTTTTTTACCCATTTTAATCCCTGCTTGAACCGCTTCTTTATTTGTGTATTCTCGATTTATTTTTTCACTTTCGCGTGTGATTTCCTTTTCGTAGGAGAATGGCAGTTGAACGTTCAAGAAATGAAGTGGATGAATTTCTGTTTCTGTTTTTGGGTGCTCAAAATCATCTTTTTTAAAGGTAAATCCCCAAAATAGCAGTGAACCTCCAAATAAGGAGAGCTTGTGCTTTGTCTTCATTTTACCCGTAAAGACGTCAAAAGATGTTTGAAGAGGGACAGAAACTTCAGAACGATACCATGTCTCACCATAAATATTTGCTTTAGCTCCTACTTTTTTTTGTTGATCTTCGCTTCCAATCAGTCCAGAAACGAGCATCTGACCCTTTTTCACATGTTCATCAACCTCGGCAAGCGGCTCTCCTTTTTCTACATACATTCTCGTGATGACTGCTTTTTTCTTAGCGACGATGTGCTGAGGACTTGTATATTTCTCTTTTTCTGGCTCATTTTTTTCAACAACTTTCATTTGAAACGTCGTTCCATTTAATTCTACGCCAACCCATGTAATGCTTTGAATATTGCTTGTCAGGGATTTTTGTATTTTTTCAGGTGTACCCATGAGAAACTGAAACCGGCCTTTTTGTACACCAATATCGTCTAAATGCTTTCTAATTTGATGTTCTGTCTCTGGATTGGCTCCTGTGATATCAATTTTCCATACCATATTTGAAAGGGCCAATATTGTCATCAAAAAGAAAACAATCCCAAGGGTAAATCCAATATTCCTTCTTGACCATAGGAGAAGAAACGGAAAACCCTTCTTTTGATGAAATGAGCATTTCACCTCATGATGTCTGCGCACTTTTCTAAAGGCATGTACATCTGATAAGCGAATAAATAAGCGCACGCTGTCTTGACGGCGGCTCACTTGAAAAATTGTGATTCCCTGTCTCGTGCACTCATTGATGACCCGCTCAATACCGCTTCCTTTGATCTCCACTTCCACTCTGCCAATAAAATAGGCAAACCATTTATTCTTCACGCTTCTCCCCTCCGCCAGTTAAGAATCAATATAACGGACCTCATCGATTTTCCCTTCTAATAAAATTTCTTCTGGCAAAATCGTTTTAATCACAAAATCTTTCCCTGAAATTATGCATTGTCCTTGTTTCAGCATCAGCCTTACCTCTTGATCACTGAAAAGTAAAAGCCCTTTGTGGTTCTCTATGTAAATGTGGAGTCTGCCAACCATCGTAATACGGGGAAGATCCATCATCACGTCCGGAGGGATTTCAAGTGTTCTTGTCAGCCATGCTTTAAGTCGATTTTTCCTTTTTCCCATTCAATAAGAACCCCTTCCCACCTCATGTGTATGAGATCAAAACTGAAAGATGGTGAGACTGATAAGAAAGCCTCTATATCATCCTATTCCTGAGCGGTTCATATCATGCTAATGAATCCCGTAAAACAGCGAGTTCATCGTTTATCAATTATTTTACTGATGGAAAACTGCAAAAAAAGCCCCCCTTTACAGGGGGCTTTCTTCTTACCTTTTATACGGCCGTTTCATCGTTCGATGTGGACTTTTAGCGCGGGGCTCTCCAAACACTTCGCCAAGAAGCATGCCTTGAACAACAGTGTTTTGGTTAAGCTTTTCAATGATGTGCGGCTTCATTTCAAGTGCTGAGACTTTTGGGCTTGCCAGCTGCCTTTCAAGCGATTGAAACTCTTTACTTAGCTCACTTTTTCGTTCTTCCATTTTGACTAGTGTATCCGTATAGCGATCTTGTAAGGACTGAGACGTTTTTTCCATCCGGCCATGATCATGTACATCGCCAAAATCGTCTTGCTGGTCCGTCACGACTGGATCGCGACTTGTTTGTTCTGTTTGCTTTTGGGGCATCGGCTTACGCTGAGGAGCCGGCTTGTTTTGCTCATTCTCCTCCTGTTTGCCAATTTTCCCAAAAACAACAGAGATGATACCGATGATAATCGCAATTAGTAATGGGTTTTCAAATAGAATGTCCAATGGGCTCCCTCCTTAAAACGTGAGAGGATGCTTATTTGTTTTCATTATCAGATGGACCTTTTGTCATTTTACCAAATGAATCTCTCATATCCGTATCAGCATCGATATTTTTAATGTTCATGTAGTCCATGACACCAATATTGCCTTCGCGTAATGCTTCAGCCATTGCAAGTGGTACTTCAGCCTCTGCTTCTACTACCTTCGCGCGCATTTCTTCCACTTTCGCACGCATTTCTTGTTCTTGTGCAACAGCCATTGCGCGGCGTTCTTCCGCTTTAGCCTGTGCAATATTTTTGTCTGCTTCTGCTTGGTCTGTTTGCAGAATAGCCCCAATGTTCTTACCGATATCAACATCTGCGATATCAATCGAGAGAATTTCAAACGCAGTACCTGAATCTAATCCTTTTCCTAGAACCGTTTGAGAAATCATATCAGGATTTTCCAGAACCCTTTTATGATTATTTGATGAACCGATTGTAGAGACAATCCCTTCACCTACACGAGCAATGATTGTTTCTTCCCCTGCACCACCAACAAGTCGTTCGATGTTTGCACGAACTGTAATACGTGCTTTTGCTTTTACTTCAATCCCGTCCATTGCCACACCAGAGATAAATGGTGTTTCAATCACTTTAGGGTTTACACTCATTTGTACCGCTTCCAGTACGTCACGGCCTGCTAGGTCGATCGCTGCACAGCGTGCAAAATTTAATTCGATATTCGCACGTTGAGCGGCAATCAATGCATTTACTACACGGTCAACGTTACCACCTGCAAGATAGTGGCTTTCTAACTGGTTAATCGACACATCAAGACCTGCTTTATGTGCTTTGATGAGCGGATTCACCACTCGGTTTGGAATAACGCGACGAAGTCTCATTCCTACAAGTGTAAAAATGCTCACTCTTACGCCAGCCGCTAGGGCAGAAATCCACAGCATCACCGGTACAAAGGTGAAGAAGATCGATAAAACGATCAAACCTGCTACGATAATCACAAATAATAGTAATGTAGATGGATCCATTTTATTCCTCCTATAAATCAGTATATCTATACTTTCCTCACGACAATGCGTGAGCCTTCCGCTTTTACAATCTTGACTTGTTCATCCTTCTCAATAAACGCACCTTCAGATACAACGTCAACGCGCTCATCTCCTAGTAGAATCGTTCCAGACGGACGAAGTGCTGTTAAAGTGACAGCAATCTGTCCAACAAGATCCTCTCTTGTTTCATTGGAGACATAACCACTTTCTTTATTGGTTGAATCAGTTAAAATGAACTTTCTAAAAAACTTCATACGTTTCCCCAACACCTTTGTCAATATGATAACTGCTATGATTGAAACAGCAGTGGCAATCAAGATGGAAATCGCCATTTCTGTAAAGCTTCCAGCTGCTAAAAATAAGCTGACAACGACACAGATAAGTCCAATGACACCTACGATTCCCCCTGGCAAAACCAATTCAAGAATAATGAGCGCAATTCCTGCTAAAAACAGGAACAATGTCTCATACCCTGCAAAGCCTGCCACGAGATGACCATAAAAAAATAGAAGAAGCGCTGTAATCCCCATAGTGCCTGGAACCCCAAAGCCGGGAGAATAGAGTTCAACGATTAATCCTAAGCTTGCGATGGATAAAAGGATTGGAATGACGATTGGATGCGTGAGAAAACGCGCAACCTTTTCAGCAAAGCTCACTTCATCATATTGAACAGACACACCTGCTAAATTAAGCTTCTTAAGCAAGTCACCCATATTCTTGGCTTCACCTTCTGCGTAGCCAAATTGAAGCGCTCGATCTGTATTAAAGGTGAGCAATTCACCTTTTGGTGCGCCAGCTTCTTTTGCATCTATATCTATATCTGCCATTGCAAGAGCATACTTTGGATCACGCCCCTGCTTTTCCGCAGCATCACCCATTTCAGCAAGCCATAGAGATTCAGATTTTTGATCGGCTGCATTGCCTTCTCCATCAATGATCGCAGCAGCCCCCATCTTTCCGTTTGGGGTCATATAAATTTCATCAGCATTTAATGCAAGGAAGGCCCCTGCTGAAAGCGCTCTATGATTGACAAACGCTGTCACTGGGATATCGGACGAACGAATGGTATCTGCGATCTCAAGAGCCGCATCGACTGCACCGCCTGGTGTATTGATGTCAAGAATAATGTGTTTCGCCTGTTCGGACTCTGCTTGCTCAAATGATCGTTCAATGAATTTAGAAAGTCCTTTTTCTACTGTATCCTCAATTGGTATGACATGAACTCTCTGCTCTGCTGATTTCGCGGTCAATTGAACCCCTAATAACAAGCATATTATAAAACAACTGAAGAGAGCAATAGAAATTTTTATTTTTTTCATCTATTTGTTGATCACTCCTCTCCTTTTTTATTTTACCGTTCATTTACATTTACATACGTTACAAATGTATCATAGGTTTCATTTTTATATGACAGATTTAAGAGGGTATAAAAAAGTATCCTTCTAACAATAGAAGGATACTTTTTTATTGAGACAGCTGCTCGCTGACAAGTCTATTTATGACAGCACCATCAGCTTTACCTTTTACTTTTGGCATAATAGCGCTCATCACTTTACCCATATCAGCCTTCGTTGAAGCTCCTGTTTCAGCGATCGTTTCTTTCACAACCGTTTGCAGTTCTTCTTCAGAAAGCTGTTCAGGTAAATAAACGTCTAAGATGTCAATCTCTTTTTGAACTTTATCTACTAAATCTAAGCGATTAGCTTTCGAAAATTCATGGAGGGAGTCTTTACGTTGCTTAATCTCGCGGGAAAGGACGGTTAGTTCCTCATCGCTGGTCAAACTGTCTTTCTTAAGCTTTATTGCTTCATTTTGGAGTGAAGCCTTTACCATACGAATGACAACAAGCTTGTCTTTCTCACGGTTTTTCATCATCAGCTTCATATCAGAGTTTAATTGCTCAAGAAGACTCATAAATCCACCCTCTTTTAAAATTTGCGTTTTCTAGCAGCTTCGGACTTTTTCTTGCGCTTTACGCTAGGCTTTTCATAAAATTCACGCTTTCTTGCTTCTTGCAATGTTCCAGTTTTTGATACACTGCGTTTAAAGCGACGAAGAGCATCTTCAAGCGATTCGTTTTTTCTAACGACCGTTTTTGACATTCTCTTTCCCTCCCTCCGAATACACCAATCGACTGCATTAAAAAAAGATATACATGCAAACATGTACCTAGACATTATAATATAAGCCTAGTGTGAGGTCAACTAAGTGATTTGGAAATATATTTTCGTCATGAGCAGGTAGACAAGTCCATATATTTATTGGTAAGAGGAGGACTTTTCTATGATGGCGATCATTTATTTTTGTGCACTTATTTTCATTTTTTTATGGTCAATGGGTTTAATGAGAAAAGGATTAATGGCTCTCGCATCGTCTCGTATTGAGAAATCACTTCTTCTCTTTACAGATCACTCGTTAAAAGCATTCTTGGTTAGTATTGTGTTTACAGGTATTCTTCAAAGCAGTTCAGCGTTTATGGTCATTGTCATCGGCTTTGTGAGCACAGGCATTCTCACTTTTAAAAAGTCGATTCCGATGATCCTTGGGACCAATATCGGGTCCACTTTTACAACAGAATTTATTGCGATCAAAATGGACGTGTTCATGTGGATTTTGATTGCAGTTGGTCTTTTATGTATCATTTTTGGCCGAAGGTCCTTCAAATATGCGGGAAAAAGTATATTTGGACTTGGTATGATCTTTTTTTGCATTCAAGGCTTTTCAAAAATTGCGGGTATGATGACAAGCCAGCCAGAGACATTGCGTTTCCTTGAAATGATGCAGCACTCTGACTGGAGAGCTCTCGTCTCCGGTACGATTTTAACTGCCATTGTTCATTCGAGCTCTGTATGTATTGGCATTTTGATGGGCTTTATGAATGAAGGGACTGTGGCATTACAGGAGGGTATCAGTTTTGTTTTAGGATCCAATATCGGAACATGCATTACGGCTGTCATGGCTGCAATATCAGGCGGCTATGCAGCACGTCAAACGGCCTACGCACACGTCGTGTTTAATGTTCTCGGGGTTCTTTTGTGCCTGCCTTTTCTTGCCATTATCACTCAATTCGTTGCGCTTCTGGCGAGCTCTCCTGCACAGCAAATTGCCCACTTCAGTCTGCTGTTTAATGTCGCGAGTTCTCTACTCTTCTTCCCGTTTATTCGCCCTTTTCATGCGTTGATATTGTTTCTTTTGCCGAATCAGTCGAAATAAAAGAAACCGGATTGCCCTGTGGCAGCCGGTTTTTGATTATTATGAAGTCATTCTCACTTTATCTGTTTGCACGTCATCACTGATACGGACGAATTGTCCTTCGTTATAAGGATAACCTGCCTTTGTAATTTTCACTTTCACCAAACGACCAATCATATCCTCTGTACCTTCAAATACAACCTTCATATAGTTATCTGTATAACCAACATAAAGATTGTGTTTTCCATCTTGTTCTTTGAAGGATTCTTCTGGAATAATCTCTAAGACATCTCCTTCATATTCCGATGCATATTCTTTCGCAAGCTGGTCAGAAAGAGCGATTAAGCGATGAACGCGTTCGTTTTTCACATGTTCATCCACTTGATCTTCCATTCTTGCAGCTGGTGTACCTGTACGTTTGCTGTAAGGAAATACGTGGAGCTCAGAGAATTGATGGTCTTTCACAAAATTATAAGTTTCCATAAATTCTTCTTCTGTTTCCCCAGGGAATCCTACGATCACATCAGAGGTCACAGCAAGGCCTGGCAATGCTTTTTTCAGCTTTGTTAAACGCTCTGCAAAAAATTCCATCGTGTATTTACGGCGCATTCTTTTCAGCACAGTATTAGAGCCAGATTGAAGCGGAATGTGTAAATGCCTGACAATTTTATCTGACTGATCGAGCACTTCAATCACTTCATCTGTAATTTGACTTGCTTCAATGGATGAAATGCGGATTCGTTTTAAGCCAATCACACGTTCATCTAATTCTTTCAGAAGCTTAGCAAAGTCATAATCTTTAAGGTCTTCACCGTATCCGCCTGTATGAATACCTGTTAACACAATTTCTTTATAGCCGGCAACCACAAGCTGCTGCGCTTGATTGATGACCTCTTCTGGATCACGAGAACGAAGAAGTCCACGAGCCCAAGGGATGATGCAGAATGTACAGAAATTGTTACAGCCTTCTTGGATTTTTAAAGAAGCACGTGTGCGGTCTGTAAAAGCAGGAACATCTAGCTCTTCAAACACGCGTGCTTTCATGATGTTGCCAACTCCATTGATCGGTTGTCTTTCTCTACGGTATTCTTCAATGTAACCAAGCAATTGATGTCTGTCTTGTGTTCCAACCACAATATCAACGCCAGGAATGGCCATGATTTCTGCCGGAGACGTTTGTGCATAACAGCCTGTTACACAAATGACACCATCTGGGTTATGACGAATGGCTCTTCTAATGACTTGACGGCTTTTTTTATCGCCTGTATTCGTAACCGTACATGTATTAATAACATATACGTCTGCCTTTGATTCATAATCTTTTCTTTCAAAACCCGCTTCTTTAAACAGCTGCCAGATGGCTTCTGTTTCATAGTGATTGACCTTACAGCCAAGTGTATGGAACGCTACTGTTCCCATAATGATTCACCTCTTAATAACTCTGTTTGATAAGAAATAGCAGAAAGCGCGTAAAGAGGAGCTGTTTCCGTTCTTAAAATGCGTGGTCCAAGTCCACAAATGACTGCACCTAGCTTTTCAAGCTCTTCAATCTCCTTTTCTGTCAAACCGCCTTCAGGCCCAAAAACAATTAATAGGGTTTGTCCGCCTTTCATCTGTTGAAGCACAGTTTTAAACCTGCTTTGCTCTCCTTCTTTCGATAATTCTTCGTAGGCAACGACACATTTATCGAATTCACCGGCCATTTGAATCAGCTCTTTACACGTTGATACTGGAAGAACACGGGGAATGATATTCCGATAGGACTGCTCGGCTGATTCTTTTGCTATTTTTTTCCATCGCTCTCGTTTTTTATGTGACTTCTTTTGGTCAAGCTTTGTAATGGAACGAGCCGCTTGAAACGGCACAAAAGCACTCGCGCCAAGCTCGGTACCCTTTTGGATAATCAGCTCAAACTTATCTCCTTTTGGCAGACCACTTGCTATCGTCACCCTAATCGGAAGTTCTCTATTTTGATTCGTCCAGCCTTTAAGGTGACAAATCACTTCTTCCTTTGTTATTGTATCAATTTTACTGAGCGCTTCAAAGCCGTCTGTCGTTAAGCAAAGGATGTCCTGCCCTGCTTTCATCCGCATGACGTTTGAAAGGTGATGTACATCTTCACCTTTTATGACGATGGCTCCCTTTGCCATCACTTCCTCTTTCGTGAGGTCGATAAAATATCGTTGCATACGTGACTGACACCTACTCGCTTTATTTTTTCGCTATAATGCTGACCCAATCTTCCATTGACAGCACTTCCACAATCTCAAAACCAGCTTCTTCTAGTGCCGTTTTGACTTGTAACTTCTTCTGACCGATGATTCCTGATGTAATGAAATAGCCATTTTTCTTCAATAAGGCATATGCTTGATCTGTAAATCGTAAAATGACCTCTGCAAGAATGTTGGCAACGATCACATCACGTTCACCTGAAATACCATCAAGTAAATTGTTTTGCTTCACAGTCACTTGATCACGAACACCATTTAGATCAATATTTTGCTTCGCACTTTCAACTGCAACGGCGTCGAGATCAAAGGCATGAATGTCTCTCGCACCAAGTATCGCTGCAGCAATACTTAAAACCCCAGATCCTGTTCCAACATCAATCACCGTATTGTTTTCCTTCACATAACGCTCAAGCGCCTGAATGCAAAGGACTGTTGTTGGATGCGTACCTGTTCCAAATGCCATGCCAGGGTCCATTTCAATGATCAGTTCATCAGAATGAACAGGTGTATATTCTTCCCATGTTGGAACGATGGTGAATTTTTCAGAAATTTTCACAGGATGATAGTATTTCTTCCATGCAGTTGCCCATTCTTCTTCATTTACTTCACAAATAGACAGCGTATTTCGTCCAAGGTCAATATCATATAGAAGAAGATTGTTGATGGCTTCTTTGATCTCATCTACCGTTTCCATCAAAAAGCTGTTCATCGGAAGATAAGCTTTGACAATAACGCCTTCATCCGGATAATCATTCGGATCGAGCTGGTAGATCTCACCGTATACATTTTCACGTTCCTTGAATAAATCAAGCGGGTCCTCAATCACGACACCACTAGCACCTGCTTCATGCAAAATATTGGTGATCGGTTCCACCGCTTCATTTGTTGTGTGGACGCTAATCTCTGACCACTTCAATACTACCAACTCCTTATCCATCTTACTCCCCTTTAAATGCGCGTTTTACCTTATCAAAGAAGCTCATTTCTTGTTCGTCCGGTTTATTTCCGCTCACTTCAGCAAATGTTCTAATGATATCTTTTTGATTTTCAGTTAAATTCGTTGGTGTGACTACCCGTACCACGATATGCTGATCGCCTTGGCCATAGCCTCGTACATTTTTTATACCTTTTCCTTTCAGTCTAAACTTCGTACCAGTTTGAGTGCCTGCAGGAACTTTTAATTTTACTTTTCCGTGTAATGTAGGTACTTCAATTTCATCACCTAATGCGGCCTGCGCAAAGGTAAGAGGCATTTCACAGTAAATGTCATCTCCGTCACGTTCAAAGAATTCATGCGCACGCACATGGAAAACAACGAAAAGATCGCCTGAAGGTCCTCCATTGACACCTGGTTCACCTTGACCAGATACTCTGAGCTGCTGACCATCATCCACACCTGCTGGGATCGTCACGTTGATTTTCTTACGCTTACGCACTTTACCAGATCCACCACATGTTGAACATTTGTGATCAATTTGTTTTCCAGTTCCGCTACAGTAGTTACACACTCTGCGGTTGACTACTTTACCAAATGGTGTTGATTGCTCAACATTTAATTGGCCAGAACCGCCGCAATGTGAACATGTCTTTGCTTGCGTTCCAGGCTTTGCACCTGATCCATAACATGTTTCACAGGTTTCTTCACGAGGGATTTCAACGGTTGCTTCCTTCCCAAATGCCGCTTCTTCAAACGAAAGCGTCATTGTATACTGAAGATCCGCTCCTTGACGCGGTGCATTCGGATCTCTTCTTCTGGTTCCGCCACCAAAAATACTAGAGAAGATGTCATCAAAGCCGCCGAAGCCGCCAAAATCTCCTCCGTCGCCAAAGCCGCCGCCGCCGAAGCCTTGGTTTGGATCGGTATGACCGAACTGGTCGTAATGCGAGCGTTTTTGATCGTCAGAAAGGGTTTCATAGGCTGCTTTTACTTCTTTGAATTTTTCATCTGAGCCAGCTTCTTTATTAATATCAGGGTGATACTTTTTTGAAAGCTTGCGGTATGCCTTTTTGATTTCGTCTTTTGAGGCGCTCTTACCAACGCCAAGCACTTCATAGTAATCACGCTTACTCATCTCTTCACACTCCCGATTTTCTCACATAAATACGATTGTATCATTTTGATTCGACATTTTTCAATTCCTTTTCATCGTTGAAAAGGAAAAAGTCAAAGCCAAGAGATCCTGACTTTGACTTTCCGACGAGTACGTTTCAGCAGTCTTTTTCAAAAGTAAAGGAGGTAATTATTTTTTCTCTTGATCGTCGCTTACTTCTTCGTATTCTGCATCCACTACATTTTCATCTGCTTTTTGAGCACCTTCAGCGCCTTCTTGCTGAGCTTGTGCTTGTTTTGCAGCTTCTTCATAGAGCTTAGTCGTTAATTCTTGAACGATTGTTTGCAGCTCATCTTTTTTCGCTTTGATGTCTTCAAGCTCGCCTTTTTCAATCGCAGATTTTAATGCATCTTTTGCTTCATTTGCTTTTTTGACTTGCTCTTCATCGATTTTGCCTTCTAGATCTTTTAATGTTTTTTCTGTTGTAAACACTAATTGATCTGCTTCATTGCGTATTTCGATTTCTTCTTTTTTCTTTGCATCTGCTTCAGCATTTTCTTCTGCTTCTTTCACCATTTTTTCGATCTCATCTTCAGAAAGACCTGAAGAAGATTTGATTGTAATGTTTTGTTCTTTTCCAGTGCCCATATCTTTTGCACGTACGTTGACAATGCCGTTTTTATCGATATCAAAAGATACTTCGATTTGCGGTACGCCGCGTGGTGCTGGCGGGATATCAGTCAATTGGAAACGACCTAATGTTTTGTTATCTGCTGCCATTGGGCGTTCACCTTGCAGCACGTGGATATCTACAGCTGTTTGGTTGTCAGCAGCCGTTGAGAATACTTGAGACTTACTTGTTGGAATTGTTGTATTACGTTCAATCAGCTTTGTGAATACGCCGCCCATTGTTTCAATTCCTAAAGAAAGTGGTGTCACGTCAAGAAGTACAACGTCTTTCACATCTCCTGTGATCACTCCACCTTGGATTGCAGCACCAAGTGCAACCACTTCATCAGGGTTTACGCCTTTATGAGACTCTTTCCCTGTTTCTTTTTTGATGGCTTCTTGAACTGCAGGAATACGAGTTGATCCACCAACAAGGATGACTTTATCAATCTCGCTAGCAGATAAACCAGCATCTTTTAGTGCTTGACGTACAGGGGTCATTGTACGCTCAACAAGGCCAGCAGAAAGCTCTTCGAATTTAGCACGAGTTAACGTTAACTCAAGGTGAAGAGGACCTGCTTCTCCAGCTGTGATAAATGGCAGTGAAATTTGTGTAGATGATACACCTGAAAGATCTTTTTTCGCTTTTTCAGCAGCATCTTTTAAACGCTGAAGCGCCATTTTATCTTTAGAAAGATCAATCCCATTTTCTTTTTTGAATTCAGCCACTAGATGATCAATAATGACTTGGTCAAAATCGTCTCCACCTAGTCGGTTGTCCCCAGCAGTTGAACGCACTTCAAATACGCCGTCTCCAAGCTCAAGGATTGAAACGTCAAATGTACCGCCACCAAGGTCGTATACCAGAATCGTTTGATCTTCTTCTGTTTTATCTAAACCATAAGCAAGAGCAGCTGCTGTTGGTTCGTTGATGATACGTTCTACTTCAAGACCAGCAATTTTACCTGCATCTTTTGTTGCTTGGCGTTCTGCATCGTTGAAGTAAGCAGGAACTGTAATCACTGCTTTTGTTACTTCTTCGCCAAGATAACCTTCAGCATAAGATTTAAGATGTTGAAGAATGATTGCCGAGATTTCCTGCGGTGTGTAGTTCTTGCCTTCAACTTCTACTTTATAATCTGTACCCATATGTCTTTTGACAGACATGATTGTGTTCGGGTTTGTAATTGACTGACGTTTAGCCACTTCACCTACTTGACGCTCTCCGTTTTTAAAAGCGACAACAGATGGTGTTGTACGTGCTCCTTCAGCGTTTGCAATGACTTTTGGCTCGCCGCCTTCAAGTACTGCAACACATGAGTTTGTTGTTCCTAAGTCAATCCCAATGATTTTACTCATATTTGATGACCTCCCATTATGTAGTTATTGATTTACTTTTACCATTGATGGACGAATAACTCGGTCTTTGAGTTTATAGCCCTTTTGCAATTCTTCTACAACAATATTTGAATCGTAGTTTTCATCTTCAACTTTCATGACGGCTTGATGAAGGTTTGGATCGAACTCTTTTCCGGCAGCGTCAATTGGTTCAACGCCTTCATTTTTCAACGCATCTACAAGCTGCCGGTAAACCATTTGCATTCCTTCTAACAAACTTTTCGTCTGCTCATTGTCTGGATCGATTCCAAGCGCTCTTTCAAAGTTGTCAAGAGCTGGGAGAAGATCGCTGACAACATGTTGAGAACGATATTTTTGCACGGTCTCCACTTCAGTTCGAGCACGGCGTTTATAGTTTTCAAAATCTGCTTGAACACGCAGAATTTTGTTTTCTTTTTCATCTAGAAGCTGCTGCAATTCTTCAATCTTCTCTTGAAAGACAGTCTGTTCATCACGCTTTGCTTCCTCATTATCTGCTTGAACTGCTTCTTCTTGTGCTTCAACCTCTGCTTCTTGCTCAGGTGTCTGTTTTTCTTCTGACATTGTGTTCACCTCCCTCAAAAGATTCAAGAATACGAAAGGGCTGTGCCCTCATTGATGATCACCCTACTCATCATACAAATTGGAAAGTGCGTTTGACAAGTCTTTTGATACATGATGTAAGAGACTAACGACTCTCCCGTAATCCATGCGGGTTGGGCCGATGACGGCAATGGAGCCGAGAGATTTTTGATCAATCGAATAGGTCGCAGTGATGAAGCTACAGTTCTCCATTGCTTCCAAAATGTTTTCTGAGCCGATTTTAATGGTGATTCCTTGCTGATTTGGATGAAACAGCTGCATGACATCATTCTTTTTCTCAATGAGCATCATGAGTGATCGAATGCGGTCAATGTCATGAAACTCTGGCTGATTCAACATATTAATCTTCCCGCCAAAGAAAAGTTTTGATTCATTTTGTGTCGATGTAAATGTGTTGCCAAGCGCATCTAAAATATGATCATAATCTTTTAAGTGCGTACGAAGCAGCATGACGACTTCTTTATACATCCTGTCCTTCAACTGATCCATCGGAATCCCAACTAGGCGACTGTTTAGAATATTCATCAGCTTCTCAATATCGGAGACATCAAGATGCTCAGAGAAGGTTATGGTCTTGCTTTCAACATGTCCGCTGTCTGTAATCATGATCGCGACTGCTTTGTTTGGCTGGACGGGGACAAGCTGAATTTGCTTTAATCGATTTTCACATAGCTTTGGACCAAGTACAATCGATGTATAGTTTGTGAGATCTGATAAAATTTCCGCCGATTTTTGAACTGTTTTTTCCAGCTCAAAAATTTTCTCCTGAAAAGCTGATTGGATGAGCACAAGCTCTTTAAACGACAGTTTTCGCGGAGAGAGCAAATGATCTACATAATAACGATATCCTTTTTCGGATGGAATTCTTCCTGATGAAGAGTGGGTTTTTTCAATAAAACCAAGTTCCTCCAAATCAGCCATTTCGTTTCTAATCGTCGCAGAGCTGAATGTCATGTCTTCTTTTTTAGAAAGAGTTCTTGACCCAACTGGCTGCGCAGAACGAATAAAGTCATTAATGATGACTTGCAGAATCAAAAGCTGACGATTTGTTAACATCATCATCATCACCCCTGTTAGCACTCTCTTTCAACGAGTGCTAATTGTATAAACAAAATTACCAAACTCAAATAAAAATGTCAATTATAACTCACCAAGAAACGCTTGAAATACTTCATTTCCTAACAATTTTCCTTTTCTTGTTAAACGAATCCCGATGTCATCTTGTACAATGAGACCTTTTTCTTCTAATTCTTCAAGAACGGTGGAAAAGAGCATTTCTGGTGCAGCTCCATATTTTGCTTGGAAGTGGGTGGTTTTAATGCCTTCGATTTTTCGTAGACCTAAAAACATTTCTTCTTCTATCTGCTCCCGCTTTGTGACCTGATGTGTTTCCTTATAGGGGAAGCCTGTTTGTTCAATCAGCTCCAAATAGTGTTTCACTGGCCCAGCGTTCACATTTCGGATGCCATCTACATAGCCATGCGCCCCTGCACCAAAGCCGAAATAATCTTCATTGCTCCAATATGTGAGGTTATGCTGGCTTTCAAAACCACGTTTAGCGTAATTGCTAATTTCATATTGTTTGAGTCCATGACGCTCCATTTCATCCATGACAAGCTCGTACATTTCAGCCTCACCTTCTTGGGATGGTAAATGCAGCTTCCCTTTTTGCATCAAGTTGTAAAAAAACGTCTTAGGCTCCACAATGAGTGAATAGACAGAGTAATGCTCTGCACCTAAGGAAAAAGCGGTCTCAAGTGAATTCAGCACATGATGCTTTTCTTGATGAGGCAAACCAAACATGAGATCAAGACTAATGTTGTCAAACCCAACCGCTCTTGCTCGTTCAAAAGAGGTTAGGACATCTTTCTTTTGGTGAACCCGGCCGATTTTTTTGAGCAAGTCATCTTCAAATGTTTGTACGCCGAAGCTTAGCCGATTCACGCCAGCTGATTTGAGGACATGCAGTTTATCAAACGATAGTTCGTCTGGGTTGGCTTCTACTGCAAATTCGATCAGGTCTTTTGACGGCTTCAATACGCGATAAATGCTGTCCATGAGCTGATCTAGCTGACTGACTGTCAGGGATGTCGGGGTTCCCCCACCAATAAAAATCGTTTTTAGTTCTTCCTCTCCCTTTTTCTCGATCGTGTGCTGCATCTCTTTTTCAAGTGCGGCTAAGTATTCATCTACTGGCTGCGTTTTGATGAAAAATTTATTGAAATCACAATAGTGACATATGTGCTCACAAAATGGAATGTGAATGTATGCTGCTTTCATTTGATGACACCTTCTTTACAGGTAAAGAGCCGCAGTTTATTGCTGCGGCACCTTTGTTTGTTTGCGACTATAAACATCAAGGCGAACATTGTAAAGCAGGTTGCCTTGAGGACCTTATTTTTTCGGCGTGCTGTCATCCATTTTCAGCACAGCCATGAATGCTTCTTGCGGGACTTCAACTGAGCCCACTTGCTTCATGCGCTTTTTCCCTTCTTTTTGCTTCTCAAGAAGCTTTCTTTTCCGGGAAATGTCTCCACCATAACATTTGGCAAGTACGTTTTTACGCATCGCCTTAATGGTAGAACGAGCCACGATTTTTTGACCGATTGCCGCCTGAACTGGTACTTCAAAATGCTGGCGTGGAATAAGTTCTTTGAGTTTTTCTACAATGATCTTCCCTCGTTCATATGCATAATCGCGGTGAACAATAAAGGAAAGGGCATCGATTTTTTCGCCATTAAGCATAATATCCATTTTGACAAGAGTGGATGGACGATAGCCTATCAGCTCGTAATCAAAGGATGCATAGCCTTTTGTATTGGACTTTAGCTGATCAAAGAACTCGTAAACGATCTCTGCCAAAGGAATTTCATAAACAATACTGACGCGGTTGGCATCAAGATATTGCATATCAATGAAATTGCCGCGTTTTCCTTGGCAAAGCTCCATGACAGAGCCTACGTAATCATTTGGCACCATCATTGTAGCCTTGACGTATGGTTCTTCAATTCGCTCAATCTTTTGTGGATCAGGCAAATTGGACGGGTTATCTACGACGATTTTTTCTCCATCTGTCATATAGACATCGTAAATAACACTTGGTGCTGTCGTAATGAGGTCAATTTTAAATTCACGTTCAATTCGTTCTTGGATGATTTCCATATGAAGCATTCCAAGAAAGCCGCAACGGAAACCGAAGCCAAGTGCTTGGGATGTCTCTGCCTCATATTGAAGTGAAGAGTCATTTAATTCAAGCTTTTCTAACGCTTCACGTAAGTCGTTATATTTCGCTGTGTCAATTGGATAAAGTCCGCAGTACACCATCGGGTTCAGCTTTCTATATCCTGGCAGTGCTTCTTTGGCAGGGTTCTCCGCACTAGTGATCGTATCCCCTACACGTGTATCCCCAACATTTTTGATGGCAGCTGTTAAATATCCAACATCTCCAACGGCGAGTTCGTCTGTTGGCATTGCTTTCGGTGTGAAAACGCCGACTTCAAGCACTTCAAATTCTTTTCCTGTTGCCATCATTTTGATTTTCTGACCGGGTCTTACGGTTCCTTGGACAATCCGTATGTATGCAATGACGCCTCGATACGCATCGTACAGGGAATCAAAAATAAGGGCTTGAAGAGGTGCTTCTGGATCTCCAGCTGGTGCCGGCACTTTTTCTACGATTTGTTCTAAAATATCCTCGATCCCAATGCCCGCCTTCGCAGATGTCAAAACAGCTTCAGATGCATCCAAACCGATGACATCTTCAATTTCTTTTCTTACACGCTCAGGCTCTGCACTTGGCAAATCGATTTTATTGATTATCGGAAGAATTTCTAGGTTGTTATCAAGAGCTAAATAAACGTTTGCAAGTGTCTGTGCTTCAATTCCTTGCGCTGCATCTACAACGAGAATTGCGCCTTCACAGGCAGCCAGGCTTCGGGATACCTCATAGGTGAAGTCGACATGCCCTGGTGTATCAATCAGGTGCATAATATATTCTTCTCCATCCTTCGCCTGATATTTCAGTTGAACAGAGTTTAATTTAATTGTAATGCCGCGTTCACGCTCTAAGTCCATGGAATCAAGTAATTGTTCTTTCATTTCTCGTTGAGTAATCGCCGCTGTTTTTTCCAAAATACGGTCCGCCAATGTGGATTTTCCATGGTCAATATGGGCGATAATGGAGAAATTTCGAATTCTTGATTGCCGTTCTAATCGTTTTTCTTTATCAGTCACAATCTATCACTCCTACTATAAAACGCGGGTTGCGCTAGGTTAGATTATATCAATAGGGTTGTAAAGATTCAATCGAAATCAAGAAAAGCCGCTCATCGATTAGCGGCTTTCATTAAAATGGGAATATTTCATTAAACATGGCATAATAATTGGATTGGTTTTGCCAAATTTAATGTTTATTTTCCATTCACCCAATCATAAAGAGAACGGGCTGCATGTGTCATGCCATCAGATAGAGCTTTTCCGGCCTTTGAGAAGGCATTAAAGCTCTCCATTTCTTCAAGCTGTTTTTGTTTTTCTGCTAAATCCTTTTCTGTGACGGATGTCCCTAAGATAGAAGCTTCTCTTTCTTGGTCGTCATTCACTTGAATGGAGAAGGCCCCTTTCAATTTTGGATCATGGTAGCCCTTCATTTGCAGCATCCCATTATTCGCTTGTTGCATTCCTAAAAAGACACCAAACAGCAAGACCAACCCTAATATAATGGTTTTTCCGATAAATGAGCCCATGCCCGTCACCACCTTAAGAACGTTTTTTCTCATCCTTTGTCTTGCCATTTACTTTTTCTGCGTCCCAGAAAATTTCACTGAACACATCAGCGGCCGCATTGGATGCATTTTTTAATTCTTCCATATTATTATCCACACCGCCAAATTCTAAAAGAAGAGCTTTGTCAGATAAATCTTGATTATAGATTCCATTATCGCCAATTTCTCCTTTAGCAAACACTCCGATGCTAAGTCCTTTATATTTTTTTTCCATCAAATGGTGAAATTCTGTCGCTATCTTTAAATTCTTCTCATAGCTTTGATTCTTTTTCCCGATCACAAATGCAATTCTCGCATATTTTTCCCCTTTGATCTCCACAGTGGTATCTTTCTTTCTTCTTGAATCACGGTGAATATCAATTAAATATTCAAGTTCATCATTTTTAGCGAGGGCTTCTTTTACGACCAATCTTGATTCATTATACGATTGTGGATACTTTAATCCTTTTTGCAGAAGCCTTTTTTCAATTTCTGTTTTGTCTACTATATTGCCGACTCCTTGTTGATCAAGCGCCTTCCCAAACATTTCCCCGACAAGGGTTACGTTTACTTTTGAGTGCCGTGCATTGTTTGGGTTGGTTTCCTCTTTTAAAAATGGCAAATATGATTCCGTATTATGTGTGTGATAAATGTACACGGCTTTTCGTTTTCCTGTAGAACGGTTTGGCTCTTTTACAGGCTTTTTCGGCTCATCCTCATCAAGCTTGTCCAGCTCAGCTAAATTTGCTTCTTTCTCATCTTTGATCACTTCACTTGGTGGTGGTGATTCCATTGGCATGTTGGTATAGTCTGTTCCTTCACCCGCTAAGATGATTTTTGTATCAAAATGTTCAAAGCCTGGCAGCTCTCTTCCCAGAAAACTGCGCGGATCTTCTAAATTGATACTTGTCGCAAGCTTGAGTGACAGTCCAGAGAAATTGAACCCTTTTTGATTTTTTGGAACTGCTGAGGCGAAATATTGGTTTTCCATCCCCATCAGTGTGGCAAAGAACGCTCCTGACAGCTCATCAGCCACCCCATACAACGATGCTTGAGGTCTAAGCTCAGGTTTTAAGGACGTCAAAGCTCCTGACATGACAAACACGACCACAAGAGAGGCAATAAACAAGAAAATACTTTTCACTACTTTGGTTCCATTAATCGTAACGACCAACTGTCGACGACGGCGGGGTCTTTTTTTCATGATTTACTCCCTCCAGCACGCTTTCTAGTAATTACACTATGAGCGAGCTAGAGAAAGTAGAACAGATTAATGATTATAAGATCCCATGTTATCTTGAGAGATTTTACCATGAAGTGCTGTGTTTAATCCATTGGCGATTACGTTCGCCATGTCGTCAATGAATGTATCCACTTCCTTAGGCGTTACCATTAAGTTTTGCCCTAGCGGCGCAAGCACTTCATGGATGAGCTGTCTTTTTTCTTCTTCAGGAAGCGTTCCTACTATTCCTAGAAATGATTGACGCGTTTCTTCATCTGGTAAGTCTTCTTCGTTTAACACTTTTTTCTTCCCAAATGTCAGACCAGCTGGCACAAGAGAGCGGGAGGGGCTATCATCTTTCAGTTCTCTACCAAAATGCTTTAAGACATAATCAATCGTGTCACTTGCGATCGTCACTGCATCAACAACTGTCGGAACACCAATTGCAATCACTGGAATACCCAATGTATCTCTGCTTAATTCCTTACGCTTATTCCCTACACCAGATCCTGGATGGATGCCTGTATCAGAAATTTGAATCGTTGTATTCACCCGTTCCACCGCACGAGCGGCAAGTGCATCGATGGCAATCACAAAATCAGGCTTGGATCGTTCTATCACGCCTTGTATAATGTCACTTGTTTCAATACCAGTCAGTCCCATCACACCAGGTGATAAAGAAGACACTGGGCGATAGCCTTCCTGTACATTTTCTGGCTGCAATTCAAATAGATGACGGGTCACAAGTAAGTTTTCAACTGTAAGTGGCCCTAGGGCATCTGGCGTGACATTCCAGTTTCCTAAACCCACAACAAGACAGCTGGCATCTGCCTGAATTCCTCGGTCTTTTAAAAACTGAGCAAAATGAAGGGCGAAGACTTCGACTACTTTTTCTTGCATCTCAGAATCCTTCTCACGAATCCCCTGCGCCTCTAGCGTCAAGTATGTACCTGCCTTTTTTCCGGTCATCTCTTCTCCTTCTTTCGCGATATCCACAGTGCGTATGCGGATGCCGTTCTCTTCCTTTTCCTTCTCGACAATCCCTTGAATGCCGTCTTTTTTAATGACATTAGGATCGTTTTCTTGTTCTAATATCTCTTTTGTTTCAACGGCCAAGTCTGTCCGAATTTGATAAGCGCTTAAATCAAGTTTCTGTTTCTTCATGAAAAGGCTCCTTTCACCAAGTAATTAACAGTAGTCTTTCCATCTCTGAAGAGAAACATTCGAGCGCTTCATCAATGAAAAATACTTTACATTTATATTGCATTCTAATGGTGTGTTTGATAGAATACAATTTGTTCTATTGTGAAGATTTAACCTTAAGACAATTGTGTTTAGGTTGTATCTTAGGAGGTGAAACATATGCCAAATATTAAATCAGCGATCAAACGTACAAAAACGAATAACGAACGCCGTGCACACAATGCAACAATCAAGTCTGCGATGCGTACTGCGATTAAACAAGTTGAAGTTTCTGTAGCTAACAACGATGCTGAGCAAGCAAAAGCTGCTCTTTCTTCTGCTGCAAAACGCATTGACAAAGCCGTTAAAACTGGTCTTGTACACAAAAACGCAGCCGCGCGTTACAAATCAAGACTTGCTAAACACGTAAACGGACTTTCTGCATAATGATTGCATCGCCTCAGTGATGAGGCATCTGTTTAACTGTACGTCCGTCCTGACCGGCTTAGCCATAAGGACAGACTGACAATTATACATCTAAACAAAAACGACCCTCTTTTTAGAAGGTCGTTTTTTTATGCACCTAATAACCGAACCAAGAAAAGCTCTAACAATAGCTGCTTGTCCTTTTTACCCGTTTTCATTTCATAATCGATGGTGGAGAGCCCTTTCACGATCTGCTTTAGCTCTTGTTCTGAAAACAGTCTTGCCTGGTCCATGGCGAGCTTAACCCGGAATGGATGGACCTTCAAATTTGAAGCAATTTGTTTTTGGCCATATCCCTGCTGGGCGAAGTATTTTGTATGCAAAATCAATCGAAATTGCTTTGAGATGAGTGCCAATATTTTAATGGGCTCCTCATTTTGTTTCAACAGGTCATAAAACATTTGCATCGCCTCAGAGCGGCGTCTGTTCACAATTTGGTTAATGAGTTCAAAAATATTCTGCTCTAAGCTTCGTGCCACGAGCTGATTGACATCAGAAAGTTCAATTTCTTCCCGCTTTCCAATATATGTACTAAGCTTCCGAACCTCTTGGAAAAGAGAGGACAGACTCCCGCCACATAACATCACAAGCTGCTCAGCCGCATCGGCTGTTATCGCTTTTCCTTCTGTCTTAGCCAGCGTGATCGTAAAATCAGTTGTTTCTTTAGGATTTAACTCTTTCGCCTCGACTACAGCCGCTTTCTTTTTTAGCAATTTGGTGATTTTCTTACGTTCATCCAGTTTTTCATATGGCGCTAATAACACAAGAATCGTATAGGGCGCTGGCTTTTCTAAATAGGATTCTAACACGGAAAGTTGATGCTCTATCTTCTCTTTTTTCTTTTCGGCTGTGAGAAAATAAGGATTCTTGATCACAACGAGACGTCGTTCTCCCATAAACGGAAAGGTTTCTGCGTCTGTCACAGCCTGCTCAAGCGGCACCTCTTCCATATCGAAGACGGAGTAATTAAAATCTTTTGTCTCCTCGTCAACCACAGCTTGTCTCAGTTTAGCAACTGTCTCTTGCAGCAAATATGTTTCTTTTCCATATAAGCAATAAACGGGATGGACATCCCTTTTTTTAAAATTATTCCATATATCAAAGACCATAAGTTAAATCCCTCTCTTTCACTTCCTCCTCTATCCTAAAGTGTGTTGGGACATTAGTAAAGAGGAAGCTGAAAGTGCCGCCTCCTCATTTATAGTAAACGTCTGGCGCAAGCTCCCGGGTCAGCTTGCTGTCAGGCGATATTCATAAAATGATTAAGAAAGTGGAAAACGGTTACTTTACCTTCTAGCAATTCCAATTGAGTTCAAGTATACTAAAATTAGCCAGGAGGGATGAAAATGAATGAATTTGAAAAAAATGTTCAAAGCAAGCGGAATGATGTGACCGACTCAGCTGTTGGTTTTGTCGTCACATTCGGATTTTTCGCCTCAATGTTTATTTTGGCAACAATCATACACCTCGTTGGATCTTAAACTTCATGACTGTAAATGACTGCCTTTTTGGCAGTTTTTTATTGATTTTGTAAGATATCATATGGAGAGTGCGAGTAAAACGTTCCATTCTGATCAATAAATTCATAGGTCACACTTCCATCTAGATCTGTACGGTACACCCTCAACTGATGATCATTCAATTTTTTCAATACTTCTTGATGGGGATGATGATAACGATTTCTTTCACCTGCCGAAATCATTGCATATGACGGCATTAGATGCTGAAGCCATTCTTCACTTGTTGATCCCTTGCTCCCGTGATGTCCAACCTTTAGTACATCCGTGTGCAAATAAGGATAAGCTTTTATGATGTCCCGTTCGCCTTCTTGTTCAAGGTCACCCGTCAATATAAAGTGCTTCCCGCCAAGAGTAAACGTTAGAACGAGTGAATCATTATTCTTCGTTGTCACTTTGCCTTGAGCTGGATGAAGAATCTCAAATTCTTGACCTCCAATTTTTAGCTTATCCCCTCTCTCTAATTCATCAACAGGGACTCCTTTACTAGCTGCTTCTTTTAATATTTGTGCATCTTCTGGACTTCGAGCAAAGCCTTTTGGCACAGCCAGCCGCTTTACTTTGTTTCTTTGTATTAAACGGACTGCTTCCCCCATGTGGTCTTGATCCGCATGTGTGAGGATAAGGAAATCGAGTTTCGCTATTCCTTTAGAATGCAGAAAAGGAATGAGCGTTTGATCACTGATCGTAGATACTTTTCGTCTTTTTTTCCACGGTTCTTCTTTAAAAGAAAGTCTACCTCCTGTATCCACTAATAGATTCCCCTTTCGATGAGGAAGCTGAATAAACAAACTATCCCCCTGCCCTACATCCAGCATCGTAACCTCACCTTTATGAAGAAAATTTGGAGTAAGATAGTGTGCGCTCAGCACTACAATGAGAAAAAGAATGGTCAAAATATAAGATTTCACGGAAGTTTTGGTCTCCAGCACAAATAGCAGAAAGATAATAGATCCAACTTCAAGAAGAATATGCCACCAAGTAGATTTCATAAAGATCAGGTTGAACCCCTCATAATTAGCTATATATGCTGATAAATGATGGCTAAGCTGAATCACCCAATCAAGTAGCTGAAACATTTTTTGACCAAGCGGAAGGTACACAATAGACAAAAGAAAAAAGAATAAAGACAGCGGCATGACAACCGTTGTATAAAAAGGCACAAAGATCATATTTAAGGGAATGCTCAGCAAAGAAAATTGCTGAAAGTGATATAAAAGAATAGGGAGCGAAGCAATCTGGGCAACAAAAGAAATGAGAAATAACTGCATCACCGCACTTTTCGCTTTTGATAAGATCCTGGCAGACAACAAAATAAAAAACGTCACCACGAATGAAAGCTGAAAACCAATATCAAATAAGTAAAGTGGATGAATGGCCAATAACAGCAAAAATGTCACACTTAACACCACCGTAGAAGACTGTTTCATTTCTTTTGGCAGGCTTATGATCATTAAATATATCCCTGCCATAAGACAAGCTCTTAAAACGGAAGGCGCAGCACCTGTTAAACATACATAAACCGGAAGAAAACAAAGTAAAACAATACGTGCTGTCTCTCTTGTCACCCCAAAACGAATCAGACACCAAAATAAACAAGCTAAAAGAGTCTGAACATGCAGTCCTGAAATTGCTAGTAAATGAATCAAGCCGAGCATTTGATAATCTCTTAACGTGTCAGGGTCAATCCACTCACGATCTCCAAATATGAGAGCCTGTACAATCCCAACAGAACGCTTTGGAACATGTTTTTCTAAAAATTTCAGCCCTTTTTGCCTCATGGTTTCAAGAAGATATGAATGTCTCTCTTTTTTCGAGCAGCTTTTCATAGACTGCGGGAGGAAAATAGCATTAATGCCTTTTGTTTTAAGAAATTGATCGTATTGAAATCCGTTAGGAATGGTTGCTCGTTTAGGTAATCGGACATCACCAGTCATATGGCAGCTCATACCTGGTTCCACACCTTTCAGCAATTCCTTTTCATACTCCGTTTGAATCGTATAAAAAGCCACTAATCGATCATTACCTGCTGAAACAGTTGCTGAAAAACGATTGCCATCTATATTCGGAATACTTTCAATCACAACTAAATCAGACAGGGATTTTTCTTTAATGACATGGCCTGATTCAAATGACTGATGAACCATAAAGATGAGTGTATAGACAGTTCCGCATAAACTAACCATTAGAAATAGCTGGGGTGTTTTTTTCAGTAGGCTGAGAAGAAAAAAAAAGAAAAGAAAGAGAAGGAAAAACATATGAAGATCAAATGCGGCCAGGGCAATTCCGACAGCTGCCGAAATCGCCCCGAACGGCAAATAGTTAAACATAGGAAGTGAATAATTGGTTCGCCTTTTCATGCATGTCTCGAATTTCTGTTTCGCTAAGTCCTGATTCACTTAGCTTACCAATTAAATCTGCAACAAAGGCTAATTTCTCTTGATTTTTTAGGTCAATGATCATTTCATCTAGTTCAACCTGTTCTATTTGAACTCCGGCCTGCTCAAATAAATCGATAGCGTATGGATGATTTTTATAATCCTTTGCATAATACACTGTTCGAATGCCTGCTTGAATAATGGCTTTACAGCACTGTAAACAAGGGAAATGCGTGACATATATTTCAGCATCAGCTGTTGGTGCGCCAAACTTGGCACATTGTAAAATGGCATTCATCTCCGCATGGATTGTGCGTACACAGTGATGATCAATGACATAGCATCCTACATCTGCACAATGGACATCACCAGCAATTGAACCATTGTATCCTCCTGCGATGATGCGCTTGTCTCTTACGATAGTTGCCCCAACAGCTAACCGCTCACAGGTACTTCGTAAAGCAAGCAAATGGCTTTGAGCCATAAAATATTGATTCCATGAAATTCTTTCCACGAGCTGATCCCTCCAGAATGATGTATGGTATTAAGTGTACATGCCTTTCTTCTATACCGTCAATTTTACTTGACGGTTAATTGACTTTTCAGCCGTTCAACTGTTTTATCCCCGAAGCCAGGAATGTTCCGCAAGTCTTCAATTTGTTGAAATTCTCCATGTTCCTCTCTATAAGTAATGATGGCTTCCGCTTTGGCTGGCCCTATTCCGTTAATTGTCTGCAATTCCGTTGCATCGGCTTGATTGATATTGACACCTTGACTCTTTTCATTCCCTGATGAAGTGTCAGTTGCTGCTGTTTGCCTCTGCGTGTCCGCTTCTCCCTGCTTGCGAACATAAATCATCATACTATCCTCTAATTTTGCTGCTTGATTGATTTCAAACGTATCTGCTTTACTAGTAAAGCCTCCTGCTCTTTTAATCGCTTCCTCAACCCGTGCATCAGATTGAAACATATAAACACCTGGCTTCCTTACAGCTCCTTTGACCTCTACAACAATTGATGATGGTTCATTTCCTACGTTATCTTGTTTTTCTAATGTGAGTTTCCTTTCTTTATTTTCCTTTAATACGCTTGGCTCGGTGCTGTTTTGCCCTTTTCCTACTAAAAAGAAGAGGATGATTGTCACCATGATCATGAGCCCTGCAATGATATAAAGACTGTATTTTTTCAATGGACTGAGTCGCTTCACTTGCTCACGCTTCTTTCATTCATAATTTCCCATAGCTCAACATACTGTTTAGAAGATAACAGATCCTATGCGTCTAAGGAGGGAGAACGTTTGAAGATAGGTTTAATCGGTACAGGAAACATGGGTACCATACTTACTGAGGCATTTATTGAATCGAAGGCAGTCAATCCCTCATCCATCACCATCACAAACAGGACCATTGAAAAAGCGTTCAATATAAAAAAGAACCATCCAGAGCTCGAAGTAACCAAACAGCTTTCAAGGGCTGTGACAGATAAGGATTTCATCTTTATTTGTGTCAAACCACTTGATATTTACCCGCTGTTAAAAGAGCTGAGTCCTCTTTTAACAGAGCAGCAAACCATTGTCATTATCACAAGTCCGATTCATCCTGAACAGCTTCAAGATATCGTTCCTTGTCAAACAGCTAGGCTGATCCCAAGCATTACTAACCGTGCGTTATCAGGTGCATCACTTTTAACTTTCGGTTCATCCTGTAATGTCGCGACTAAAGCAGCGTTAAGACAGTTAGCTTCCGGTATTTCAATACCGATTGAAATCCATCATTCGATTACAAGAGCTGCCTCAGATATCGTCAGCTGCGGACCCGCTTTCATAAGCTTTCTCGTTCAGAAAATGATTGAAGCTGCCGTCGAAGAAACGGATATTTCAAGAGAAGAAGCCACCACCTTATCAGAAGATATGCTTGTAGGACTTGGCCGTTTGATTGAAAAAAGAGTCTATACCCTTCCCACACTGCAAGACAAAGTGTGTGTAAAAGGTGGCGTCACTGGTGAGGGAATTAAAGCTCTTGAAACAGGCGTTCAAGATATGTTTCACCGGCTTTTTCAGAACACTCATGAAAAGTTCGATGAAGATCTTAAAGCGGTAGCGCATCAATACCCGCCAAGTGTGTTTACTGATGATCGCAGAAATTAATCACCTTTGCAACAAGCGAAAAAAGGGTTTTAAAAAACCATCGTTCCATTAAACGATGGTTTTTGGTTTCTTGGCGGAGATAAAATATCTTTCGGCGAGTTCCTGAGGAGCTTCATTTGTAAAATCAGCGGTCACTTCAATCTTTTCGAAGCCAACAGACTCTAGGAACAATGCATATTTCTCAAATGTGAATGTACGCTGTTCATGTGTCTCATCATAACGTTGATACACGTCTCCGTTCTTTACAAAAAAGCTTAAATCATGAATAACCGAATATAGGGCATCCCCCTGATCACTCTGCCAAATATAGCTGATCTCTTCATCTTGATCTGCATAAGTAGAGCCAGGAAATACCTTTTCCATTTTATAAGGGGTATGAACATCAAAAAGTAAAACTCCATCTTTCTCTAAAAGCTGAAACATGTTTTTAAAGGTTTTTTTGACGTCATTTTCGTTTTTTAAATAATTCAGGGAATCACAGCAAATGACCGATGCTTGAAACGCTTGATCAAAGCCGGTAAGCTCTCTCATATCTTGATGTAAAAATTGAATTGGCAGCTTGTGAGCTTGTGCTTTTTGCTGCGCGAAGGCCAGCATCTCTTCACTTAGATCAATTCCTGTCACCACGTGGCCATTTTGAGCTAATCGAAGAGAAATTTCTCCAGTTCCACAGCCTACATCGATAATTTTTGCCTTCGGTCCAATATACTGCTGTATCCACTGAACCCATTCATCATAAGGTGCATGTGTCATGAGCTCATCATACACACCTGCAAACCCTTGATAAATCATGAGTTAATGCCAAGCGAAAGTGTTTCTCTTGGCGCATCTCCCCATAGTTTTTCTAAGTTGTAGTATCCTCTTTCTTCTTTGTGGAACACATGAGCAATGACATCTCCTAAATCAATCAATACCCATCTTGCCTCGTCAAAGCCTTCCATCTTTTTCACTTCGACTCCACTTTTTTCTGCAAGATGTTTTACTTCTCTTGCAATAGCTTGTACTTGCTTGTCAGAGTTCCCATGACAAATGAGAAAGTAATCTGCTACAAGTGAGATTCCTTGCATATTAAGGGCAATAATCTCTTCAGCCCGCTTATCATCACACGCTCCTGCTGCGATGTTTAAAATTGATGATGCATCCATTCCATCATTCCTCCTTAGTTGTTCTTATGCACTAGCGAGTTGTAAGTAGCAATTGTATCTGGAAAGACTGGCTGATTCTTTTTCATTAAAAAGTTCACTGTATTTTTTAACGATTGAATCAATGAACTGTCCAAATCATTTTCTGCTAACTCCCGCACTTCTTCTACACCAGGAAAATGGCGCCCTGGCTCAATATAGTCTGCGACATAAATGACTTTCTCAAGCAATGTCATGCCTGGTCTGCCAGACGTATGAAACTCAATCGCTGTTAAAATATCTCGATCGTCTATTCCTACTTCTTTATTAACCAAATATGCACCGACCGGAGCATGCCAAAGCTCGGGTGAATAATCAAGCAATAAAGGGTTCATCTGTTCTTGTTGGATGATGCCCTTCATTTCTTCCTTCGGTCTAAATTTGGCATAATCATGAAAAATAGCGGCAATCTCTGCTTTTTTTACATCTGCGCCGAACCGTTCCGCTAAAGAAATGGCTGTATCCATGACCCCAAGTGTATGTGTATATCTATGCTCTGTTAACTGCTCTTTGACACAGTTCAATGCTTCCTCACGATTCATATAAATGATGCTCCTTTATATAACGCTCAACAGCTTTAGGAATCAAATAATCAACAGGTTGCCCCTGCTCTATTCGTTGCCTAATCAATGTCGATGATACATCAAAAGCTGGAACATCTGCAAATAAAAGAGGATACGTCGTGCTCCCTTCATCACCATGCCTTTTCATCCCAATAAAGGTGATCATCTGAAGCAAATCATGAATTCGGTGCCAATTAGGCAAATAATCCACCATATCCGCTCCAATCATAAAAAAGAACTCATCCTCAGGATGACGTTTCTTTAACAGCTCCACCGTATCTACTGTATAAGATGGACCCTCTCGCTCCATTTCAATGAGCTCCAGCCGAAAATGCATATTTGACTGAATCGCTCGTTCCACCATTTTCACCCGGTGATGACTATCTGCTCGTTTTCGGCCCGCTTTATGAGGGGGGTTGTGATTTGGGATAAACCAAATTTCATCAAGCCCCACCTGAAAGCGCACCTCATTTGCCATTAGCAGATGCCCATTATGCGGGGGGTCAAACGTACCGCCGAACAACCCTATTTTTTTCATATCTCATCCACCTTTACGGCAGCTTAATTTGTTTATTTTCCTTAGATTCTTTATAAAGGATAATCATATTTCCAATCGTTTGAACGAGTTCAGCTTTTGCACCCTTTACAAGTGCTTTAGCGACCTCCGTTTTATCCTCGTCGCAGTTTTGCAATACGCTGACTTTTATCAGTTCTCTTGCTTCAAGCGCCTCGGAAATTTGCTTGACCATATTGTCATTTACCCCGCCTTTTCCAACTTGAATAATGGGTGATAAATGATGTGCTTGTGCACGTAAGAAACGTTTTTGCTTACCTTTTAACATGGTGTTCCTCCTAATTTCTCTATGACAATTGACTTCATTTTTAGGGCGTCGGGTGTGATGCCTGTCCACAGTTCAAAGGCTCTTGCCGCTTGACCAACAAACATGCCAACACCATCTACTGTTTTCAAACCTAATCCAGTTGCTTCTCTTAGCAGTTTTGTTTCTATTGGATTATATACAATATCACAAACGACCGCTGTTTTTTTTGCGTTTGCTAAAGAAATTGGGGTTTCTTCAACATTCGGATACATGCCGATTGAGGTTGTATGGATAATGACATCATAATCCCCAAGCTGGTCTTCTGCTTTATTTAATGCGAGTGCACTGGAGTTGATGTTTCCATGAGTACTTTCAATTAATCCCTCTGCTTTTTTAATGGTACGATTGGTAATATCAAAGCTTTTCGGTGCATACTCAGCAATCGTCGTATAAATCGCTCTTGCCGCTCCGCCAGCACCGATCATGAGAAATGATAGCTCTGATAACGGCTGATCCAAGGCTTCAAGCAATGAATGAAGAAAGCCCTCTCCATCTGTATTGTACCCAACAAGTTGGCCTTTTTCGAGCCGCACAGTATTGACTGCACGTAGGCGTTCAGCTGTCACATCAATTTTGTCAAGGTACTGCATGATCTCCACTTTGTGCGGGACAGTGACGTTAAAGCCCCTGATTCCTAAGGCTTTCATGCCGCTAATGGCATCTGCAAGGTCACTTTCCTCTACTTGAAAGCCCTGATAATGCCCGCCAATCCCAGCATCCTTTAATGCTGCGTTATGAATATCCGGAGACATTGAATGGCCAACAGGGTTACCAATTAATCCATATAAAGGTTTCAAGGTCTCTCCCCCTTCGAACTTTTTAAATTAACGAACGTCTCATAAACACATAAACGCCTTTTGGCGCATATACTTTAATTTGCTTTCCTGCATCATTCGCTGTCACCCAGCCTAATCCTGAAAAGACGATGTCCGTTTTCGGCTGATCAATGCTAAAAGTATGCGGAACGAGCAGGGGGAAATTTTTCATTCCCTCTTTCGATGGCGGTGAAAGCAGCTCACCTGCATGCTTTTCATATAAGTCATCTGCGTTTTCTAGCTTTGTCCGGTGAATGTTGAGCTCATTTGGCATATAGCAGACAAATGATGTTCTGCCGCCTTTTACATAATCAAAACGAGCAAGCCCCCCAAAATAAAGCGTTTGGGCTTCATTTAACTGGAACGTTCTGGGTTTCAATTCTTTTTTCGGCGTTAAAATTTTCAGGTCATTTTTGCTCACATAGTGTGCCATTTGATGGCGATTGATGATGCCCGGCGTATCGAATAAAGCAGACCCGTCATCAAGTGGAATCTCAATTGCATCAAGAGTTGTTCCTGGATATTGGGATGTGGTGATCACGTTCTCTTCTCCAGACACCTCTTTGATGATTCGATTGATAAATGTTGATTTTCCAACGTTCGTACAGCCGACAATATAGACATTTCTACCTTCACGATAATAATCGATGGCTTCCATCACCTCAGGCACGCCTTGACCTCTGCTTGCACTAATTAAAAAAACATCGATTGGATTTAGTCCATTTTCTTTTGCTTCCCGCTTCATCCAATGAACAAGGCGATCTTTTTTCACTGATTTCGGTAAAATATCCACTTTGTTACCGACAAGTAAAATCGGGTTACCACCAACAATACGGCTCAGCCCGTTGATCCAGCTTCCGTTAAAGTCAAAAATATCAACGACCTTGACAATGAGAGAATCTGTTTCCCCAATGTTGTGTAAAATATTTAAAAAGTCGTCTTCTGTTAAAGAAACATCCTGAATGTCATTGTAGTTTTTTAACCTAAAACAGCGCTGGCAGATCACATCTTCTTTCAAAAGAGATGCTGCCGGCGCATATCCTAATTGATCTTTATCTTCCGTCTGAATGGCTACACCGCAGCCAATACAAACAACCTTTTCCATTATTACTCTTCCTCCCACTGAATGTGGCCCTTACGTTTTAAGGATCCTAAAATTCTGCGTTCAATCTGCCTGTTAAACTTTGTGAAAAATCCGTCGGAGGCAGCCACAGGAACGACCAAAATTGTATGGAAGCCATGCCTGTTCCCGCCCAAGACATCTGTCATGAGCTGATCCCCAATGACAACCACATCTTCTTTTTTCAATTGCATATCAGCGACAGCCTTATTAAAGGCTCTTCCCATAGGCTTTCTCGCTTTATAAATAAACGGAATGTGAACCGGCTCTGAAAAAAGCTTGACCCTTTTTTCATTATTATTCGAGACAATTGTCACTTGTATCCCGTGATCTTTCATGTCTTGAAACCATTCAATCAAACGCGGTGTCGCACTTGGACGGTCCCATTCTACTAGTGTGTTATCTAAGTCAGTAATAATTCCTTTTACATTTCGTTCTTTTAATTTTTTCGGCGAAATGTGGAAAATACTTTTCACAAATTCATCCGGTAGAAAATACTTCTTTAGCACAATTTGCACCCTTTCTTTCATTGGTTTTTCAGCGATTGTGTCGAAAAAAATCACAATTTGTCTGTCTATCGAATACAATGAAAAAGTTTTCGACATATGATGAGGCCCTTCAACAGGTGTGGATAATTTTACACACATTATCCACCTATATTTCATCACACTTTCATACAATTATAAACACTCTACCCACAAGTTATCCACTTAACCATGTGGATAACAGAACGATTGTTCTTGTTTCCCATTCATGGTAGATTAAAGGTACTTCAAAGACATTCGATCAACCTATGATGATATGTTCTTCCTCAAGTTTTATGCCAACTTTTTCAGGGGAGGTGTTTTTCCCATCATATGGGTTTCTAGTATGAAAAAGCTGTCAGATGATTTACTTATAGAATCATATTATAAAGCACATGAAATGAACTTAAATCGCGACTTCATTGAATTAATTGAGACAGAAATGAAAAGACGTTCGCTCGGGCATATGCTCTCTGTTTCCTCTTAATTCCATATCGCCAGGAACCATGCCTCCCGAGCACTCTCCTTTTTCAACTCAGGTGACTGATATTATATCACTTGCGCTATAGGCTTACTACTATTTTCCGTAAAAAACACCCCTTCTTATAAAAGAAGAGGTGTCTTATTTGCAAGGCTGTTCATTCCAAAACCATAACCCTCCGCCTACTACCAAAATAACCACAAGAAACACAACAAGAAAAGCGTAACCGATTCCTGCTCCTTGGGCTGGATACGCACACTCAGGGTAAGGATAAGGACATCCCCACATATCAGTTACCTCCTTATAGGAAGATATACTATAGACTATGCTAAATGGATGGTCTTGTTTAGGCAGATGGCCAATATTTAAAATGTTTGATGACATCACGCTCTTTATTTCGTTATAAATGATTCTCACCCCTTTAGGTGTCATATGATTGCCCAAAGGGTGGATTAGACCTGATTGAATGAGAGCATTGTCACTATTTTCACCCGCTTCTTGGATGAAAGCTTTCCAATTGTCGACAAGTGGCACTTGCTGATCCTTAGCCTCTTCTCTTGTGATGTCAATGACGCTTTCTTGTACTGGTTTTGAGCATCCAGCTACGACACATATCAGGATGACCTCCAAAAGCCTCTTCATATAGTAAACGACAAGACTTTTTGGTTTCAATGAATGACTGTTTTTGACGAATTCCCCTTATTGTAGCTGAACAGGTAGATACGCTCTGTCATAATGCAGCAGTTCGCTTACTTTCACAAACTCATAGCCCCTATTCTTTAATTCAGGGATCACCTGTTTCAGTGCTTCTACTGTTTGCTTACGATTTCCTCCGCCATCATGTAAAAGGATAATATCGCCGCCCTGAATATGATCGATAATACGGCTTGCAATTTTGTGTGCACCAGGTCTTGACCAGTCTTTTGGATCTTGCGTAAAGGACCACATGACCACATCATACCCTTGCTTTGAAAGAATGTGAAATGACTTCATCGTCAGCCTGCCACCAGGAGGACGAAATAATAAGGGCCCGCCTGGCTGGAGGGATGCGATATGAGCCGCTGATTCTTTTAGTTCCTGCTTGATTTGCTTCGATGACAAACGATCAAAATACGTATGGTTCATGGTATGATTGCCGATCTCATTTCCTTCGCCCACAATCCGCTTCGCAACCTCTGGATATGCATGAACCCTGCTCCCTAAGACAAAAAAGCTGGCATTCACTCTGTTCTCTTTTAGTACATCCAATATTTGATTCGTGTACACCGGATGCGGTCCATCATCGAAGGTTAACGCAATCTTTTTTCGTTCCTCTCTCATGTCCCAAAAGACCCGTCCGGTTTTTTCCAGTTCGACTCTTTTTAATGTTCCTGCCTCTATATCATTAGGAACAAAACCGCATAATAACAATACACACACAAAGATGTGCAACCCTTTCATCAGACCGCCTCCACAGAACATCATTATGGATTAAAATGCCCGTTTTCAGATGTATTTATGCAGGGATTATGATCATGTCTGCTCCTCACTGCACTCTTTTTCACATCAAAAAAGCCGGCCATACAGGCCCGCTTTTTGCTTCACGTTTGGTTTCTCTCTTCAACTGTCGAACGTTGCTTAGAATTCATACAGACAATCTCCTTCTTTGATTTGATTTTGAGCCCATAATAGCTTCTGATAATACTGGTTGGCCTTCTGGTATTGTTGAGAGGCTTCTAAGGCTGTCGCAATTTCAAGTGAGATATCCTCTATATAAGAGTATAGGCTAAGTTTTTCCAAATAATCAATGGTTTTTTGCAACTGCTTTTCATTGATCTCCTGAACATATAAAGCATCCAGATACTCAAACATATGACAGAACAGCTGGTCTTCATGGTTCTTTGCGGCTAATTTCCCATCTTCTAATATGTGCAGCCCATGCGCCTGTTCATTTTGTCTAAAAAGTAGCTTCGCAAGCGTAAATAGCGTATGTGGGAGCGTGGGAAGGTCCTCTTTGCGAGCGAGG
This sequence comes from Bacillus sp. FJAT-53060, assembly GCF_037104745.1. Classification (NCBI taxonomy): domain Bacteria; kingdom Bacillati; phylum Bacillota; class Bacilli; order Caryophanales; family Bacillaceae; genus Bacillus; species Bacillus sp. FJAT-53060. The sequence continues at coordinate 78,067 of NZ_JBAWSW010000003.1, read as the reverse complement.
TCAGCCGATTCAGTTAAATATCGTTCTGCTTCCTCTCTATAGCCAAGCTCTCCATAACATTTCCCTAAATTATAGAGCGCCGAACTGTATATACGCGGATGATCAATTTCGGATGCGAGCTGTTTCGCTTTTTTCAAGTGAGGCACTGCTCGATCCTTTCGTTTTAAGTCTTGATAATTGCCTGAGATGACAAAGAGGCACTGAATAATGCGAATAGAATATGCATCATGCTGATCGTATATTTCCAGCGCCTTTAAAATATGGTGCATGGAGACATGTGTTTGTTTCATAATATAGTAGGCTTCTGCAACTTTAAAATGAAACTCAGCTTGCTCAATATCATCAAATACCCTGGACATCTGTTTTTCTGCCACTCGATAATATTTGACGGCCTCTAAATATTCTTTTTGACTAAACTCATGCATGCCACGAAAAAATGCATGGTAATAATGCAGCATATCAGATAACTCATGATTGGAATTTTCGATTTTATCGACAAGGTTAGATACTGAGAAAGGTTGGTATTTTGAAGGGTGTATATAGTCAAGCATGATCTGGTGCCGAAAGCACATGAGCTGATAATAAATCAGTAAATGCTGGTCCTCTTCCATATGTTCAATTTCTGCTTCTACTTCCGCTTTCAAGATTTCCGCATCTGGAACACTGAACTGCCGTATCATCCGATACCATTCATTAATTTTCATACCTACATGTGAAGAAAGAACCTTCCCCATGTTCCGAAAAAACCCCTTCCTTTTCGGTCTAATATTACATATTTTAGCACGCTTCTTGACCGCCAAGCACCGCAAAGAAACCGCAAACATTCAAGAAAGACAACAAAAACATACGAACAGGAGCACGTTTTTTTGAAAAAGATGAATTTTTCATCGTACAGACACAGACAATCCCTCCTTCACATACATTTGAGGATATAGGCAGAGGCCTAAACATGGTGGAGGTGAAAATCGTGGCAGGAGTATTTACAGCGATGGGGTTGATGGTCAAAGAATTGGTGTTTTTAGTGTCCTATGTCAAAAACAATGCCTTTCCACAGCCCCTTTCTGGAGATGATGAAAAAAAATACTTAGCCCTCATGGCACAGGGCGATGAACATGCGAGAAATATGCTGATTGAACATAACCTTCGGCTCGTCGCCCATATTGTAAAGAAATTTGAAAATACCGGGGAAGACGCTGAAGACCTCATCTCCATAGGGACGATCGGACTCATTAAAGCCATCGAAAGCTATTCCTCTGGAAAAGGAACGAAGCTGGCAACGTATGCTGCGCGGTGTATTGAGAATGAAATCCTCATGCATTTACGCGCCCTCAAAAAAACAAAAAAGGATGTTTCCCTGCATGACCCCATCGGTCAGGATAAAGAAGGCAACGAAATTTCATTAATTGATGTCTTAAAATCAGAAAATGAAGACGTCATCGACACCATCCAGCTCAATATGGAGCTTGAAAAAGTAAAGGAGTATATCAACATTCTTGATGGCAGAGAAAAAGAAGTCGTCGTCGGCCGGTTCGGCCTTGATTTAAAGAAAGAGAAAACGCAGCGGGAAATAGCGAAAGAGCTTGGGATATCGCGGAGCTATGTGTCCCGGATTGAAAAGCGGGCGCTGATGAAGATGTTTCATGAGTTTTATCGGGCGGAGAAGCGAAAGAGGGAGAAGGGGAAATAATGACGCAGAAGCCGGTCTCATCATCCGGCTTCTATTTTATTTCGTTGAGCCTAAAATCCAAATCATAGATACCAAAATCCACCTTTTAGAACCCCTGCCCTGCCCATTGAAGCCCCATAGCACTGTAAAAGTTATAGTGCGAACCTCATATTACGAATGACAAAAGTAGTGGTCAACTACGTCTGACTCCCGTCGACAAAGTATTAAAACTTTATCCATTAATAAATAGTTGAAACAAATAGTTATTTTATCAGTGGATAAACAATCCTCTATTACTTTCCTTAAGGCGTTCTCTACACCTACAGAGTGTTTGCAAGTGCTTACCTGAATGATTTAGAACACATTCTAAAAGAAGTGCTGCAACTTTAGTTGGAATAGTAGAACTTTTCTTACTTAATCAATAAAAACAGTTCCAAGTCAACAATGTTTTTTGAACTAACTTCCTGCATGGAGTGGATACAAAAACTTCACCGTCGTAAGAAAAGTAGAAATTGGTTTTCAAATACAACTTATTTAAGAATTCAAATATTAATTTATAGGAAAGAATGTGTTTTCCTCAACAAAAAGGCTTAAACCCATTATATATGTAACCAACATTTATATTAATCCATATTATGTAATCTAACCCAACATAACATTATTATTGAAGGAGCGATTTCAATGGGAATCATAAGTGGTAAAGGGTTTATAGATCGTTTAAATAAACTTAAAAATGAAGTTTGGTTTGACGGTATAAAAGTCGAAGGCGACATTTCTGAACATCCTACATTTAAAGGTCTTCTAAAAACCAAGAGTTCCCTTTACGATTTACAAACAGACAGCAACTTAACAGATGAGATGACTTTTCTTCTCCCAGGAAAAAAAGAGCTGGTTGGATTATCTTATTTACAGCCCAAAACAAAAGAGGATTTAAAAAAAAGAAGAAGAATGATTGAACGTTGGGCAAGACACACACATGGAATGATGGGAAGAAGTCCTGATTACATGAACACTGCATTAATGAGCTTTGCATCTTCTGCATCCCTTTTAAATAATAAAGAAAACTGCTTCCCTGAAAATATTCGTTCACTTTACTATAAAGCTATGGAACAAGACCTTTCGTTTACCCATACATTTATTACTCCTCAGGTCAATCGTTCTCAAATGAATTTAGAGATGTCAGAAAATCCAATCTCCGCTAAAGTCGTTGATCGTAATGACGAAGGAATTATTATAAAAGGCGCCCGCCTCCTCGCTACTCAGGGTGGCTTAACAGATGAAGTCTTAGTGCTTTCAGCCCCGACACCCTTTTGGGATCAGGATGAAGCTTTCGCTTTTTCCATCCCCTCTAACACTCAAGGGGTTAAGTTTATTTGCAGGGAATCTTTCGTATCAGGAGAATCTGCATTTAATCATCCTCTTGCTTCAAGATATGAAGAAATGGACTCTATTGTAATCTTTGATAATGTTTTAGTTCCATGGGATAGGGTATTTTTTTATGATAATGCAGAAGCTTCCAACAGCTTTTTGGTGCAAAGCTCTTTTCAAGCGTTTACGTTTCATCAAGTAGTCATAAGACAAATAGTAAAGACTGAATTTCTATTAGGGATTTCTCAACTTCTCGTGGATACCATTAATATATCTGAGTACCAACATATACAAGGAAAATTGTCAGAAGTAATTATTGGTCTCGAAACCATAAAGGCACTTTTAGAAAAATCAGAAAATGATGCAAAGTTAGATGAGTGGGGATATATGCGACCTAGTCTGATTCCCCTTCAGGTAATCAGCACACTTTTTCCTAAAATCTATCCTCGTTTTACAGAAATTATACAGTTAATTGGTGCTAGTGGAATGGTTACATTGCCGACCGAAGACACCTTTAATTCAGAGATGAAAGAGGATCTTAACCATTATTTGCAAGCTACTGATACGAATGGGGAAGATAGAGTTAAAATTTTTCGCTTAGCTTGGGATCTCACTATGAGCTCTTTTGGCACAAGACAAACACACTATGAAAGATTTTTCTTCGGAGATCCAATTCGCTTAGCAGGCGGATTATATGAAAGCTATCCAAAAAAAGCACAAGTTACGGAGATTAAAGAATTTTTAAATCTAAAATGATCACAGAGTTATTTCTATTGGTGCGCAGGAATAGAGCTCATTCTTAAATAGCAGTACAAATGTGGCTTTTTCTCTTCTCAGAGAAAAAGCCTTTTAAATGATCACAGTTTTACTGTGTTTCTACTCAACCATAATTTACATGTAAAAGAGAAGTGTTTCAAGATGAAATTCAAAATATGAAAAATTAAAGCTAACTGCTAAAATATCGGCGGAAAAATCCCACAAAATACGGAGAATAAATTAGATATAGATTTTCATTTGTTAGATTTTTCAATATTTTAAAATCTTAGATGGTGTTAATTTATTTTTCATTACCTTTAACTTTCTATATCTTTTTCTACACATAAACTCCTCTAACTCTCTAGACATTCTTCATTTTATCTACATATCAACTACAGATTGATTCTATAAAGTATAGATAACAAGGAGGAGTTGAATGATGAATTTTATTAAACGTGCATTTCTTAGTATGAAACAACGAAAGGTAAAGTCTATAATACTTCTATGTATTTTCTTTATTGTAACTAATTTAGTATTAGCCGGCTTCGCCATTCAAAACGCATCCCAAAAGGCATCAGAGTTAGCAAGAGAAAAATTAGGGGCTGATGTCACTCTACAACCAGATTTTGAAAAAAGCATGAAACAAAATGGGGGTATGGTCAAAGTCCCATCCTTTCCTGATAAAAAAACAATAGATAAATTAGCAAATTCTCCATATGTAATAGACTATAATGTTACAACACCTAGTATAGGAGAAGCTGATGGATTTACACCTATTAAAGATGAAGATAGTGAAGACAACAACTCTCAAATCATGCAAGTTCCTGGAGATCTATCCATTGACGGGGTAAGGAACTCTAATTTAACAGCGAGTTTTAAAGATGGAAGAAGCAAGATAATAGATGGGAAAGCCATTACACCAGATGTAAAAAACAAAAAGGTTACCCTAATTGAAAAAAGATTAGCTGAAAAAAACAACTTAAAAGTAGGAGATAAGATTAAATGGAAATCACGAGAGGGTAAGGAAATGGAATATGAGATTATTGGTATCTATGAAACGGACGAACAACCTCCAAATATAGAAGGAGTTCCTCTAGCTATTATGGATCCTGCTAACAAACTGTATGTTCCTTATGAATCTCTGACAGATGCTGAAATTAGTAACGCGGTTTACTATCTAAAGAACCCAAGATATATCGAAGAATTTAAAAAAGAAGCAAAGAAAACAGATATTGACTTTGATACATTTAAATTAGATGCACATGATAAATTATACCAGCAGATGAGTGGTCCAATTGAAAACATCGCATCCATTTCTAAAATGGTTATTTATGTGGTTTCCATTGCAGGTGCAGTCATTTTAGGTTTAATTATTACCTTATCTGTTAAAGAACGCAGAAAAGAAATTGGAATCTTATTATCCATTGGCGAGAAAAAATGGAAAATGATTGGCCAGCTAATGGTTGAAATACTATGTATTGCATTATTAGCATTCGGTCTTTCTTTAATGACTGGTGAGAAGGTGTCACAAAAAATTGGAGATCATTTATTAGCGAATGAAATTGCGACAACTGAAGAGACTACATCATCTTCTGAAATGATTATAGATCCAACTCAACAACAAACAGCGGATCCTATTGATCAGATTGATATTAGTATAACAAAAGGAGATTTGGCGAAAGTCGGGGGAATAGGGATTGGTATTGCACTTCTTTCTACAATCATTCCAGCTTTATCAATTCTTCGTTTAAAACCTAAAAATATACTCTTGAAAGATGAATGAGGAGGATTAAAATGAGTACAATTTTACAGTTTAAAAATACCAACTATCACTATGAGAGTAACCATAAAAAAATAAAAATATTAGACAATGTTACCTTTTCTTTTCAACAAGGATGTTTTTATACAATCATAGGTCCATCCGGATCTGGTAAAACAACCACATTGGGCTTAGGGTGTGGCTTAGACGTACCAAAGAGTGGATACGTACTCTACAAAGGAAAGAATATTCAAAAAATAGGATTAGATCAATATCGTAATCAACATGTAGCATGTATTTTTCAGTCGTATAATTTAATTACTTATATGACAGCTCTGCAGAATGTACTGACAGCAATGGAGATTACAGGGGTTGAGTTGAATAATAAAAAAGAAAGAGCATTAGAATTGTTAGAAAAGGTCGGATTAACAGAAGCTCAGGCGAAACGTAATGTATTACAACTTAGTGGTGGACAACAACAGCGTGTAGCAATTGCCCGTGCATTATCTTGCAATGTAGATTTATTAATAGCAGATGAACCAACAGGAAATTTAGATAAAGAAACAGCCCGGGAAATTATTGAACTATTTAAAGAGTTAGCCCATAAAGAAAATAAATGTATTATTGTAGTGACTCACTCATTAGACGTAGCAGATCAATCAGATAAAACTGTTTATCTAGAAAACAAAAAATTAGTTTTAAAGAATTATAATCGCAAGTAACATACCTACTGTCAAGAGACAGTGGAAATAACCGAAACACACTAAACAGCTTCAGCCCGTCGGAATACAGGGCAAAAGCTGTTTAGTTTTTTCTTATAGACGATCATGGTTGTAAAAGTGAATATATGCGTCAATATCATGCGTTTTTCAATCATCCTTCTGTTGATAGATGTGCTTATGATTGAGGCGCTTTTTAAAACGGCGGTTCATGTTTAAGATGGTTCTTCTTATCATGCTGGTTTTCTGATCCTTTTTCGACAGAGGATGTACCCATTTCGTTCATATATGTTAGTACATCCTTTTTAAGTGAGTAGAGTAGCTTGTATAGCTTTTTATAAAGCCGCATTCCCCTTGATGTTCATGATGAACACCTATATAATTTCTCTTATCAATTCTTTCCCTTGATTATATCTCAAAACACTTTGTATCTTTTCTTCTCACGTAAATTTGGCCCAAAAAACACCCGTAAAGGTTAATGATTGGTGTCTAATATTTACGGGGCAGTTCAGATGTCGGCTGTCTTTCTTTTTCTAAGTTTAATTAATACGAGGCATAAAATTCCACAGTTGATTTTTATTAAGATTAGGCGTATAGCTAATTATGTTGTTTCCATTCTCTAAACTTGAATCCTGTAGATCTAGTACTTGAGTAGGATCATACGCACTTCTGATTGAAAAAGCCCCATGCTGATTATTATATTCTACAATCCAAAACTTTCGCAATTCGTTCTCATCAGGAGGTGAGTCTATATTATCTACAGCAATATTAAGGTTTTTACCTTGATAATACAAACCTAAATTTTGAGCATAACCATTACGAATTTTGTAGGCTTTTTTATTAGAGTCATATTCAAGTTTCCAATCTTGAGCTGTAGCATTAATGTACTGCCATATGATAGCGTTATTGTTGTTTTTATCGATTACTTTTTTATAATCTAGCTTACTTGATATATTGTACGTACCATCTGGCAGGATTGGAACATCCACTCTTTGCAGCGACCATTTCTGTGCTATCTGTGTGACTGTTCCGTTGTCTTCATAGGCTTGTAATTGTGTACCATTAGTCGTATTTCTTCCAGGGAGATCTAAAACCATCTTAGGATTTTTGTAATTTCTAAGAATAAAGTAACCATCTGATGTTTTTTCGGGACGCCAATATTGATCACTATAATCTCCAGTTGCACCAATTATTTTTCCGGAATAATTACTATCCCAGGCAAATGCTAAGTCTGTGTTATTTACATTTACGACTCTATAAGCTTGTTTATCTTTATTAAAGGTAAATCTCCACTTTTGATTATTCTTAAAATGTTTATCATATATAACTACCTTACTGTCAGATGTTAAATCTGCTACTTTATTTTGGTTTATACTACTTGTTATTAAATATTCACCGTCTTCTATGGTTTGATTCACAACAGAAGTAATACCCCATTTTTGAGCTTTTGTTCCATTGTATTCATAGGCTTGTAATTGTGCACCATTAGTCGTATTTCCTTCAGGGAGATCTAAAACCATCTTAGGATTTTTGTAATTTCTAAGAATAAAGTAACCATCTGATGTTTTTTCGGGACGCCAATATTGATCACTATAATCTCCAGTTGCACCAATTATTTTCCCAGAACGATTACTATCCCAGGCAAATGAAATTACTGGATTACTAGGGATTGTAATTTTATAAGCTTGTTTGGACGAATCAAAAGTGAAATTCCATTTTTGATTATCCAGACTGTAGTTTTGATAAATATGAATTTTAGCGCCATCTTCTACTTTGCTTAGATCGGCTATTTTATTTGTATCAATACTACTTTTGATTTGATATTGACCATCTTTTAATGGTTGATACTGTGTTTTATCTATTTTCCATTCCTGTGAAGGTGCTCCATTCTCAATCCATGCAAACAATGGGGTTCCATCAGACGTATTACCAGAATGTAAATCCAGTAACATATTAGTATTATACAAACTTCTGAACTTATAATAACCATCGCTCGTTATTTCTATTTTCCAATACTGATCATTATAGTTATTATCATCATATCCAATAATATTATTCCCGTGTTTACTATTCCAAGTCAACAATAAATTTTGATTTTGAGTGCTTTTTATTTTATAAGCATCCTTGCTACTATTATAAACGAAATTCCATTTTTGATTATTAAAACCATAATTTTGAGATGCATGAACGAGTGATCCACTTTCATTTTTAGATAAATCTGCTAAGATGTTTTCGTCTTTTTTACTCTTTATTTGATATTCACCATCTGGAATTATTCCTGGGCCAGTGAAAGTAGAAAGATCATCTCCTGGTGGAACAGTGCCGTTTTCTCCATACATATCGTTATCAGGGTTAAAGCTTGTATTTTTAATCTTTTTATCTGGAACATCAGCATCTTTATGGTTACCATCTGGATGATCTGGATACCAATTTACTAGTTCTGTTCTAGATGAAGCTGCTATCCCTTCTAACTCCCCAGGGTCTGAAAAATATGGGTTAATCCAGACTCTTTGAATTCGCCCGTCTTGCAGTTCTCGAACCGATCGAATAAATTCAGGGCGAATTCCGCCCGGGAAAGCTACTTCTATTTGATTTGGCCAAGGAGATTGATCTCCAAAAACATTCACATCGATTCCTCCTGGTGCAAAAATTTCATATTGATAGACAATTCCCCTAGCTGAGGATCGAGGAGTCCATGGTTGTTGTCTTTTCCCATCTTTATATCTTGTTTTTGTTGTTGAAACAAATATAGAAGGTGTATTTGAATCTACATACCTATATAAATCTGTTTCTTGCACGCTTGGAGCTTCTTGAATAACTTGTGGAATAAATCCATCTCGCAAAATCTGATTGGGGGGACGCCGATCCCACCTTAATAACCTTTGTCTTGTATCTAGCTTGTTCTTCCCATCCAGATCTTGTATTTCTGTAGGTCTCCAAAAAGGAGCTTTGTCCATTAAATCAAGAGCTAATCCTCGCGCGATATATAGCCCAGCGACCAATAAATCTAAGTTTCTTATCCAGTCAACAGTAGCTGACTGAACACCATTCGTATTCTCTGGAGCTTGTGCATAAGTTGTTTCCTGTGTAGTAGGTATTACACTAATTCCTAGTAAAAGTGTGATCATAAAAATTAATACTGTTTTTTTAAGTATAGAAGACTTGTGCATAATCCCTATCACCTCAAATAAAGTTTTAACAAAAATCTAGGGAGAGACAGGCTACATTAAAAATTTAAAGAATCACTTTCACCTCCCTTTTTCTTGCAACAATATAGTTAAATATACCATGGATTTTTTTAGAATTCAAAATTTTCTGTCAATATTTTAGATTTCACCCAGCTTTATGATATTAACCTATGAGCAGGTGATCCAGTTGTGTAAAAGCCAAGTCTTACTAAAGACATAAAGCTATCTAAAGAAAAGACACCATTATTGCAGATTTGAACTTGATGACATTCATTCTGCACTACGGATTTCATCAACGGTGAGAAGATCAGAGGGTTAATCGGTGTGTATTCCCATCCTTATACCACCTGACCCATGTCTGCACCTAGTTCTTATTCTTGATATTTAATTCCTGTCATATTGTCCCCATAGAAAAAACACCTCCACATTTAGGATAACAACTATCCGTTTTCAAACTTGAAGAGGTGTTTTTTATTTGTATCATCTTATGGGATCAGTCCCATGGCAAAAAGATTTTTTATTCAATCTGTCTACCTTTAAGGGGAGCATATCAAGAATGGGGGTCTTTATCTATATTTTTGTTTGTTATAGGAATCGTAACAGCAAATTGCACACCTTTTTTTATATTTCTCACATTATATGTGATTGCAAGAGCTTCAAATACTCGTTTCACAAGATAGAGGCCTAATCCACTTCCACCTGTATTACGATTTCTCGATTTTTCAATACGATAAAATGGCTTAAAAATTTGCTGAATGTCGTCATCTTTAATCTGTACACCTGTATTCATAACTTGAAATTGGATGTTAGTATGGTCCTTTGATAGATTTAATTTCACATATACCTTTTCACCACGTGGCGAATACATAATGCCATTATGAATAATGTTTTTATAAGCTTTTTCTAAAAGATTACAATCTGTGTATACACAAATATTAGGGGCAATTTGTTTTATCATCTGAATATCCTTTTCAGACGCAAAGAAATCAAGTTTTTCTACAATAGCAAGAATCAAGTTCGAAAGATTTACTTCTTCACATTGAGGTTTAAAGGTATGTTGCTCCAACTTGGATATACTTAAAATTTCACGAATTAAATTTTCCATATCATTAACAATATAGAAGTTTTTATACAAATAGGTGTTACGATCTTTATAGGGACCAATATTATATATCATCCCTTCAAGTTGTCCTTTCAAAGTAGTCAGAGGTGTCTTTAATTCATGTGAAACAATGGCAAAGAACTCCCTTCGTTTCTTTTCTATTTCTCTTTCCTTTTCTATGTCACTCTTTAATTGTTGATTCGCCTGTTGTAAAGCGTGTATATTTTCTTGCAAGTTAATAGCCATATCATTAAGACTATTTGATAATTCTCCCAACTCATCATTAGAACGCACCTCAATTTTTTCTGAAAAATCGAGGTTTGCCATTTTTTGTGCTCCTTGACTAACATATAGGATTGGTTTCGTAATGAACCTTGAGTATAAATAAGCACTTCCAATTCCGATAAATATCACAATAATACTGATATACGGAATGAAAAGAGTCAAAACTTGTGATGCTTCATCTATAGGCTGTAATGTTGCCGCTACATTAATAATTAGCGTGCCATCCTTGAATTGTATAGATTGATTAATACTGTATGAATTTAAAGGCGTATTTGTTGAGACCCTACCAATTGAATTAATCTCTGTACTCTTACTCGGTATGGGTTCCTTTGAATCACCTATAATATGGATAGAAGGAGAATAGATAATTATTCCTTCAGTATTTTGAACGTAAAGAAGGGCGTTATTTTTGTTTCCGTATTCAGTTAGCAGTGGTTTCGCCTCTTGAAACGTAAGATCTTTGGCTTTCTCAATCATTTCTTCAAATCCTATTTGGAGCTGATTTATTTTATACTTTTCATAAAAAGTAGGGAGAAAAAAGTATAAGGAAACATAAATTAAAATAGCAAAAGAACACAAAATGAGTGATGTAATGAGAAACAGTTTATAGGTAATACGTTTCATTCGTATTATTTCTCGTATTTTATTCATCTATTTGATATCCTATACCTTTTATCGTTTTAATATAGGGGAGGTTTAGCTTCTTTCTTATATTCTTAATATGTGTATCAATGTTTCTTGTATCTCCTACATACTCATAACCCCAAACTTCTTCTACTATCGTCTCCCTCGTAAGTACATTTTTACCATTCCTTAATAATAAATACAAAATTTCAAATTCCTTTGTTGTAAGAGGTATTTCTACCTTATTTACGTATGCTTTATATGCATCACCGTCCACCTGTATTTCTTTAAAAATAAATTGATTTCCCTTCCTTTGATCATAACTTCTTTTTAGTACAGCTTCTACTCGCCGAATCAAAACATGAAAGGAAAAAGGCTTCGTAATATAATCATCGGCTCCATGTTCAAATCCTTTGATTTGATCTTGTTCTTCCTCCATTGCGGTTAGCATAATAATAGGTACCTTTGAATGAGTACGAATCATTTTTGCCACATCAAAGCCACTCAGATTCGGCAACATCACATCAAGAATTATAAGGTCAAATGGCTGTTTATTAAATTGCTTCATTCCCTCAAATCCATCAGATGCAGTCTCTACAATATATTTTTGCGTCATTAAAAATTGTTTAATGAGTTCTTGAATCGCCTGATCATCCTCTATCACAAGAATTCGATAATTTATCATTTATATCACCTCGCCTAATATTATAACTTTGTTATCTGAAGTTGGCATGTAGAAATATATAGGTGAAAGAATATTTGTTAGCAACACCGAAAATGATATGGGACATGTAAAAGAAAAGTATTTTAAAATGAGAGGAAGGGAGAAAAAAGCAAAGCGATAAAATGAATAACCGAATTCTTATCGACAGGGAATTGGATCTTCCGGAATTGGAAATGAAAGCTACTACACATAGCAAGACATCGATAATGCACTGAAACACAAAAAAGCTTGTCACAAAATACATACAAATAATGCATTTTGCGACAACCTTCTTAAGCTAAATCAATATTCATACTCTTTCAGCATCCTAACTATCTGATAGATGTCGTCCATTAGAAGCAATCACTTTTTGATACCAGTAAAAGCTATCCTTTTTGATTCGCTCCAATGATTTTACTTCTTGATCATCACGGTCAATATATACAAAACCATAACGCTTTCTAAAACCGCTGGACGTACTTAGTAAATCCATAAAGGACCATGCCATATATCCCCATATGTCCACCCCATCTTTAATTGCCAGTAGAAGCTGTTGAAGATGATCTCGCAAGAAGTCCACCCTCTCTTGATCATGAATCTTTTGATCATCCGTCACTTGATCTAATGTACCAATCCCATTTTCGGTAATCATTATTGGAACATGATAGCGATCATATAGTTCATTCAATAGATATCGAAAACCTACAGGATCAATCTCCCAATCCCATCTAGTTTTTTCTGTGTAAGGGTTGACTCCCCCTTCAAACATACCGGGAATGTTATCGAATTGTGTATAATCATCCTCACCATCATAATTCATCTTCAATTCTTTTTTATCAGTTTCCTCTGGGATATACTTCACAACACGTGATTGATAATAATTCAACCCTATAAAATCAGGTTTGGCAGACTTTATGTATGCCATATCATCTGATTCTATCGTGGGCTCCAGTCCATTATCCACCAGATAATTCCATACAAAAGAACGGTATTCACCTTTCATGTATAAGTCCATAAACAAATAGGTTCTTAAGTCATCTGCGTGTCTGGCAGCTAAAATATCTTCTGGTTTGGATGTTGCCGGATAGTTGGGTATGATTCCTAAAGCTGGTCCAATTTTTGCTTTTGGAAGCATATTACGACATAAATGCACCGCCTTTGCATGTGCTAATGTCATAATATGATTCATTTCATATTTCTGTTTCTCTAATGGCATATCAGGATCAAACTCCATCAAATATGGCAACTGAAACATATTGCTTTGTTCATTAATGGTGAGCCAATAGTTCACATCTGGAAAATGTGTAAAAAGCACCTCGCAATATTCTTCAAAATCCTGAATCACTTTTCTAGATGACCAGCCACCATATTCCTCTTGCAGACATTGTGGTAAATCAAAATGATAAATCGTCACAATAGGTTCAATTTGAAATTCCTTTAGTTTGTTAATGATACGACGATAAAAAGCAATGCCATCTTGATTTATTTCGCCGCGGCCATTAGGCAAAATTCTCGTCCAAGCAATGGAAAAGCGATAAGCTTTCAATCCTAACTCTTTCATTAATTCAATGTCTTTTTCCCAATACTGATAGTGTCCAGAGGCGACGCTAGAGTCCGCATATTTACGATTCATATTCTTTTCAACAACAGACAATGTTTTGCCATGAGACAAGTGTTCACCTTCTATTTGATAAGCTGAAGTTGCCGCTCCCCAAAGAAAGGAAACTGGAAATTGATTATTTGCATGCCGATACATCTCTATCACTTCCCATCTACTTATAGTTACTCTTTTAGTTTTTTTATTCTTTGTTCTAATGATTGAGAGATTCTTAATAAATTTCTCGCCATATTCCATTCACTCATAACCGTCATCAAATGATCTTGTGCATGGGTAAATAAGGTCGAGAAAACTATTTCTTCCCCCCTTGCCTCTTTTTGGATCGTTTCTGTCTGGAAAGAGTGAGCTTGAGACATATGCTTTTTTGCTTGTGTTAATGCTTCTTCTGCGTGTACAAACTCAAATGTTTCCACATGCCTCAGAGCCGTTTGAATATCGGCACGCGCATTGCCTGCCCCTAAAATGATTTGCATCGCAACTTCTTGCAGTGCCTCTGTATTATTTTGACTCAAATGAATCACCCCTAAAGTTGATAGATTAAACTTGTTGTTCTGTTTCTTCTGCTACTTTTTGTTTATCATATACCTTGACGAATGGATACCATATGATCAGCGATACAACAAGGTTAATAACCAAAAGAAATAAACTGCTAAAGTTTGTATTCACCAAAAAGGTGGAAATACCAATTGGTAAATACCATAATTGCATAACCTCTGCTGGCAGTGGAATGACTCCAAACGAAAGCACTAAATAAGTGATGGCTGGAATAATAATACCATTCAACCACATTGGAATCATCAAGATTGGATTAAAGGCAACCGGCGCCCCGAATACTACGGGTTCATTAATATTAAAAATCGAAGGTACAATGGTCACTCTACTAACCGCCTTCAAGTGATTCGACTCAGCAATCACTAACATAATAATCACCAATGGTAATGTGGTACCCATGCCACCAATCCAAATCCAAGCCATTAATGTTTCAAACGTATGGATATTGGAAGGGTTCAGACCTTGCGCTAATTGGCTTGCATTCTGTTCAATTCCTGCCATCCACATCGGAAATACAACTGGGTACAGTGCCCATGGGCTAATACCAAAAGAATATAAAAACACACAAATAAATGTAATAGCGACAAAGCCAGCAAAACTTTGTCCAATACTATTCAACGGCTCAAATAAACTAAGAATCGAGGCATAAAGATCAAAGGTTCCAACAATTGTAACGAGCCATCCAGCTAATAATAAAAGAGAAATCGGTACAATCGTATCAAACCAAACGATAATAAAATCAGGTAAAGAACTAGATTCTTTAAAAAAGGAGATCTTACTAAACAAATAAAAGACAAAACCAACCAATAAGCCAACGATAATGGCAACAAACATCCCATTTGCGCCAAACCTTTCAAAGGAAAATATAATTTGACCTTCCGCATCAAAGGTTGGAGAAAGCAATAACAAAAACATTGCTGCCCCCGTCAATCCAGCAATTAATTTTCGGTCATTCTTTTTTAGCTTTTCCAGTATAAAATATGGGACTAAAAAAGAGATAAACAAACTCATCAGACCAAACGAAAAATCACTGATAGGCTGTAAATTAGGCATATTGGGTATAAAATCGTTTAAAATCATAATCAAGGTGATTAATGATCCGACAAGAATTAAGGGCAACACACCCATGATAGACTCTTGAATAGCCGATACCCAGGCATTTCGAGTAATTTTATTCATTTTAGGTGCAAAAGACCGATTCATGTATTCAATTAATTTATTCATTCTTACCCCTCCTTCATCAGATTATTCTAAGCCTAATCCTTTTACAATGATTTCGAGTCCTTTCTCTCCATTTAAAGTGCCATATGTCATTTGATCGATTAATTGAAATGGAATATTTGTATTTGCAAGTTCGGCCGCAATATCGTCTTGAATATAACTCAAGTGGGGAGCAATCAACACCATATCAATGCTATCCTTATAATCATTTAATTCGGATTCTCCACGAGCCATCACTTCGACCTCTAATCCTTTTTTCTTGGCTGCCTTTCGAATATTCTGAGCTAAAAACCCACTAGAGGCTCCGCCACTGCAAATTAATAAGATCTTTTTTTTCATTGTTGTTTCCTCCTTATTTCACGCTTAACTATATTATGTCCAAATCATTGTAAAACTAACCAATGTAAATATTACCTACCTATTGGCAACATATTTATTTTCGTCATCAAGCTTATAGATAGTATAATGATAATAAAAAAAAGAGGTGGAATTATAAATGAAGGACAAGAATATCAAATCACTAATTCAGATACTGAAAGAACGAAAAGATTGGATGAAAACAAACGAAATTTTGGATTATTTAAATATCTCTTCTCGGACGTTACGGAATTATGTTCAATATATCAATCAACAATATCAGTCATCGCTTGCAATAGAATCATCTAATATGGGGTACCGTTTGAAAACGGCAGAAAACTTGAGGGGGCTGTCCCAGCAAAAGAAAGAAAGCTTAAGCAATAGAGTATACTACATTTTACAGCAAATAATTCTATCAGAAGATGGTATTGATATATTTGATTTGAGTGAGGATATGTTTGTAAGCGTTCCCACTGTTGAAAAGGATATTATCGAATGCCGGAAGTTTATTAGCAACTATCATTTGAATATTTATCGTGTGAAAGGTCATTTGTTCCTGCGAGGAAAAGAAATTGATAAACGAAAAGTAATGAGTATGATTTATTATAAACAATATAATACTACCTTTTATAATATTATAGATCTAGAAAAAATATTTGGATATGAATTACACAATTTCAAAACAATGTTGTTGCAGATTATCCAGAACCATGGTTACGATATAAATGAATATACGCTAGGCAATATTATCTATCATATTATTATATCTATTGAACGCATGCAGGATAACCAGTACGTCAATCACCTTGTCTATCCGTATAAAGAAACTTTTATTTCGATGACCATCATACATGAAATCCAAGGCCTAATAGAATCGTATTTCCAGGTTCACATGGATCACAATGAATTATATTATTTACAAGCACTCTTTAGCAGTAAGACTACCAATATGTCAGAGGAAAAGGAGAAGTTTGTCCAAGCAAAATATGAGACTTTAATTGATGAAATCTTAGAAAAAGTGAACGAGAACTATCTTATTAGTTTGGAGGATGAAGAGTTTAAAACCAAGTTTGTCTTGCATGTCCAAAATATGGTGGTAAGGTGTTCCAACAATTTTCCATATAAAAATCCCTTAACACAATCAATTAAAATGTCTTCTCCACTTATCTACGATTTATCGGTCTATATTAGTAATCTAATTTCAGAAAAGCTAGATATACACCTGCATGAAGATGAGATTACATATATTTCCTTACATGTAGGAAGCTGTTTAGAATTAAAACAAAAAAAACATGACCTGCTTGAAGTCGTACTCGTCTGTCCTGCTTATAATCATTTACAGTTTCAATTAAAAGAGAAGATAGAACACTACTTCGCCAATCAATTACGAGTCATAAAGGTAGTAACAAGGATTGACAAGGAAATATCAGCACTTCAGGCTGATTTTATTATTTCTACGATGGAGATTCCATTAGATCAGACTATTGCCAAAGTTGTTATCAGTACGTTTCTGTCCTCAGATGATATACTAAACATACAAACACTTGTCTACCGAATCAAACAGGAAAAGGAGCAACAGCAACTTAAACAAAACCTGCTTTCCTTATTTGATAAACGGATATTTATGTTCAGTAATCAAACGTTCCAAGATGAATTTGATATTATATCATTTATCACCGGAAAGATGACCGATCTTCGCTTAGTTAAAAAGGATTTTGTGGGAAATGTTATTAAAAGGGAAAAGTTGTCCTCTACCGCCTTTAATAATATCGTAGCCGTTCCTCATTCCATCCATATGGATGCATTACAAACTTCTATCGCTGTACTAATCACGAATAAACCAATTAAGTGGGGAGACGCTACTAACATACGGATTGTGACGTTAATCGCCATGAACAAGAATGAACGAAATATCTACAGGGACATATATGACGAATATATTAAAATCCTTGCAAGTGCAACGAATGTGAGAAAGCTTGCAAATTCACCGTCATATGAAGCGTTTATTGATCAACTAATGGACCTGATTGACCAGCCGAGTGGATAAATACAACCATGTCCGTAATAAAGGACATGGTTGTATTTACTGTTTAATCACTCTTTCGTAGAATTTAACTTTAATGGCTAAATGACTACCTAAGTTAATCATTGAATGCTCCCCGTTTAATTTTATAAAGTTTTATCCTCCACTTTAAAGAAGTACAAACTCTTTATTAATTGTAAATTTTTTTTACAAGAATTTCATTAGAAATAGCATCAGGACAGTCCCAGTGAATGGTATAGAATCAGCCGCTAGATTTGTTGCATGTGCATACGTTCTCTGCTCTTGCAAATTCCACTCACTTGATCCACCTTGTATATCCGGACTTCATAATAATTGAGGAAAGTATCATTCATGTAAAAACTCCGCCAATTATTCTTACACATGGTGGTTCTAAAGAAAGTTCAAGACAATCACATCCTCTTTCGTGCTCTTCCACGATCCAACATTTCCACCTGTTGTCTTATTTCTACCTATCAAGACTTTTTTAAAAAGACATATAAACATCGTATGTAAAGCTCAATCCGCCGATATGTTACAATAAAGGGATTTAATTCTGACGAAAATAGACGGAATTTCCCATTTATCCCCTCAAATTATTCATTTCCTCATTTAAAAAGAAAAATCTAACCTATGGATGTATATTTGTGTTGAAGGTGAACAAAAATCAGTGGAATATCACAGCCTTTTCTCATTTGGATTTAACAAAAAACAAGTGCTTTGATTAGCAATCCAATCAACGATATCTGTGTAAATCTTTCAGTCATAAATGCACCTTTTATAGGACATGCTATGAAAAAGGAGGGAAAACAAAGATGGATGAATTGTATTTATTTCTCTTTCGTTTTGATGTCATGGCAGGGGCTATAATTGTATTTATTGTTCCCTATATTTTTTCTGAAATAGGAGAGTCTTTAAAAAAAATCCACAAAGAGACGAAACGCCCCTACATAGAGAAAAAGTCAATGAAATCTTTAACAGGAGATCTGTCTAAAGATATCAGTCATATATCTGAGTGCGTCGGACGCAGCTCCGACCTCTCAGTCAGGAAATTTGTCATCGGATCTTCTGGAATGAAAGCTGCCCTCATTCATATAGACGGACTTACAGATAAACAGATGATACATGATCATCTCTTAACTCCTTTAATGACTTTATATGCTGGCAAAAACTTCTCATCTAATGAAGTTGAGTCATTTCTTTTGAGTAAGCATATTCCTATGACAGATGTTAAGGAAAACAAAACTATTGATGATATCCTGCATGGGATTTTGACTGGATCGGCCGCTTTAATCATCGATAGGCTTCACGACGCAATCATCATTGATGTAAAGGGATGGAAATCTAGGGATATTATGGGAGCACCAACAGAAACCCTTGTTAGAGGTCCCCGTATTGGCTTTGTTGAAAATCTTAGGGATAATACGGCCCTTTTAAGAAGGCTTAGTCCAAGTCCCAACCTTAGAATGGTTGATTATCAAATCGGAAAACAGACTAAATTATGTTCACTCGTTTATATAAAAGGGATTGCAGAAGAAGATCTCGTAGAAGAAGTCTCGGAGCGAATCAAACAGATTGACATTGATAATGCACTTGATACCGGATATATCGAGCAGCTTATAGAAGACAATTATCTTTCACTCTTTCCTCAAATTCAAAATACCGAACGGCCCGACCGAGTAATGGGCGCCCTTTTGGAAGGGAGAGTTGCCATACTGTTGGATGGATCTCCATTTGCTTTAATTGTTCCTGTGACATTACCTATGTTCATTCAAACTCCAGAAGACTATTATGAAAGATGGTTGCCGATGTCATTCTTTCGAATGCTGCGCTTTACGGCATCTTTTATTAGTGTATTCCTGCCAAGTCTCTACATTGCGTTTGTCTCCTTTAATCAAGGAATGATACCAACTAAACTGGCTCTGTCCATGGCAAGCTCAAGGATTAACTCACCATTCCCTTCTTTAGTCGAAGCCATCCTAATGGAAGTTTCAGTTGAAATTTTGCGTGAAGCTGGACTTCGCTTGCCAAGACCTGTCGGTTCTACAGTCGGGTTGGTCGGAGGACTTGTTATTGGTGAAGCGGCCGTTAAAGCCAATCTTGTGAGCCCAATCATGGTCATTGTGGTTGCCTTGACTGCTATCTCCTCCTTCGTAATTCCTCAATACAATATAGGGATTGGTTTAAGAATACTACGTTTTGGTGGGATGTTTTGCGCAGCTACTTTAGGATTGTACGGTATTTTATTGTTCTTGCTGATAATATGCATTCATTTATCAAAACTTGAAAGTTTTGGAACACCTTATTTTACTGCAAATATATTTGATTTTAAAGATGTAAAAGACACCATATTTAGACTACCTTTATTTTCCATGATTATCCGTCCGAAGGAACTTTCATCTGACATAAACAAGTATCGAAGAAAAAAGAAAAGGCTGTGAACCATTTTGCTCAAGAGAAAAGAAAGTTTGATTACCACAATGCAAACAACATACATCCTATCTTCTACCATTATAGGTTTCAGCATTATAACGGTTCCCAGAAGGCTTGCCGAAGAAGTGGGCACACCTGATGTGTGGATCTCAATTATTCTTGGTTGGATTATTTCTTTGCTGATTGGCTTGTTAATCACTAATTTTGCATTGCGTTATCAAGGAAAGACATTTTTTGACTTCAGTAAGCAGTTGGCTGGAAAGGGCATAGGCACCATACTGTGTATCATTTTTATTTTTTATGCTCTTCTAATCAGCGGTTTTGAAATCCGCATGATGGGTGAAGTCACTAAATTCTATCTATTGGAAAACACCCCGATTGAAGTGATTTTGATTTCTATGCTATGGGTAGGTAGCTATGCCGCCATGGGAGGGATCAACTTGATAGCCCGTTTAATTCAGCTATTGGCCCCGATCACATTTATTATTTTTTTTATTGTTATTATTATGGGGCTCAAGATGTTTCAGACTGAAAATATACTTCCAGTATTAGGACATGGTGTCATCCCAGTTGTGAAAGGGATTCCCCCTACACTTTTTACAATTTCAGGTGTAGAGTTTATTATGATCTGGATAGCCTTTATGAAACATCCTAAAAAAGCCAAAAAGGCAGTTTTTTGGGGGACCGCGATTCCAACAGCTTTAAATTTAACAGCCACTATTTTGACAATTGGTGCGCTATCCATTAATGGGGCAAGAGCAGACACATATCCCCTCATCTCCTTTGTTAAGCAGTATGAATACGTAGGCATTTTTTTTGAAAGGTTTGAATCCTTTTTACTAATTGTTTGGATCATTCAAATTTTTTTTACTTATGTGCTCACCCACTATACAGCATCATTGGGACTTTCCCAGCTGTTCGGAAAAAAGCTGAAGCCTTTTGTTTTACTATTTCTTCCTATCATATATTTAATCGCCCTTTTCCCACGGAATCTAATCGACGTCTTTGCTTTAGAAACTTATGCCGGCTATTACGGTCTAATAATCATGGGTGTTTTTATCGCCATTTTTTTTATTGGAAGCAAAATAAAATTGAAAAAGAAAAGGTGAATGTCGTGAAACGTTTTAACCTATACGTCCTTTTGTTTGCTTGCTTTTTTTTGGGAGGATGCTGGGATAACAAAGATATTGAAAAATTGTCCATAGTGTTAGCAACAGGTTTTGACAAAGGAGAAGACACCGAGAAAGGTCCAATTAAAATAACTACACAGATGGCAATATATCAAAACACTACAGAGGCACAGCCCCCAATAAAGTCAACCTATCAAAATTTCACATTAGAGGGAGACTCCGTTCATGAAATCATAAGAAAAATGTCTTTAATGCTCCCTAAAGCTGTTATTCCACAGCATCAAAAGTTGTTAATTATCGGACAGGACCTTGCTCGCGAAGTGAATTTTCAGGATCTATTAGATACCATTATCAGGGATAATCAATCTAGAATGAGCATGGAAGTTTGCATTTCCATGCCTTCTGCACAGAAGATGCTAGATGTACCGGGAAAGACAGAAATGCCGGCGGAGCGTATTATCGAGACGGTGCAAAACCGCTACCGTACAACCGGTATACTGCCGATGATGAGCTTAGGCAACCTTAGAACAAATCTGGTCAATAACTCCAGCTTTCTCCTACAAAACCTCGATATACAGTATGGACAGATTGTATTTAATGGAGCAGCCGTTGTGAACGGAAGGGAGAAAAAGCTGGTCGGGATATTATCGCAAGAAGAAATACAAGGAGCCGGGTGGATCACTGGAAAAATCAAAGGCGGGCTCGTCAAGGTCAAAAACAAGGACAATAAAGTAATGGTTTATGAAATTCAATCAGTTGACAGTCGTATACGGGTGAGCAAAAAAAACGGGCGGCCTTCTTATGACATTAATGTCACATCGACCGGTCAGATTTCAGAGGATTGGGCAAATTCGAGTGACCAAAATAAAAATCTGACCGAAGTTGAGCGTCTGACGGAGGAAAAAGTGGAAAATATGATTAAAGCTACGCTCGATAAATTACAAACTGAATATCGAACAGATGCTTTGAAGTTCTCAGAAAAGTTTAGAATACAATATCCGAGGGAGTGGGAAAAAATCAAACCAAAATGGGACGAGCATTTTGCTGAAGCTGATATCACATATGATGTTGATATCAGAGTCACCAATATGGGATCATCCATGAAAAAATAATAAACGCTCTGCTAAAGAAAAAACAATACTATATTCACAATTCCTTTTTCAGTTTTCTTTCTCTTTAAAAACATAATTTCTGCGTTTTCCATCAAAGCAGACGTTTCATAATGTACTGTTGCAAAGTGTTAAAGAAGGCCTTTTCATTAGTTCACACTTGGGCATGCTTAAGCAATTTTTGCTTATTATACAGAAAGGTTTCAATGATGCCAGGAACCTATATCAAAAAAAGGGACGCCCGTACGGAAAAAGAGGTGCGGGATGCACTTTTTCAACATATTCGATTAGCGACTAACAGGGGAAAAATGTTAGCCTTGAGAAAAGAGACTATTCCAAAAGGTCGTTTATCTCTAACCTTTTGGGCTAGTACCATCTTTTTTGGATAATGGTTCACTACAACGGTTAAACAATTTTACAGGATGGAATCAGATGTCACTCATTTCCCATCTGTCAGAATACACATCAATTAAAAGTTTTGGCATTCACATTTAACATTAATCTATTTTAAAAAAACCTGAGTCCATATCAGGACTCAGGCTCCTCCAATGTGACTTTTATTCTTGTCTACTTGACAGATGTGGTTTCCAATTATAGTTATTTATTTTCTAATATTTCAACAACTTCTTTTAATGTATCTTTTGTTCCAACGTTTCCTGGAAAAAGGATGTAGGCTATGCCTGGGAATTTACTTTCCTCGCCTATTTTCCATACTGGAATTCCTGGCTTGATTTGGCCAGCAACTTCCGCACGTTTCACGGAAAGTCCTACGGTACCGATACTTGATGATGTAATACCGCCTTTTGCAACAATGTATTTAGGACAAACTCCCAAGTCACGAACAATGCTTGTGACCGCATCAGAGATTTTAACAGAAAGCTTTAATTCTTCTTCTTTCTTATTCTCCCCTAGGTCAAATCTTTCTCTGCGTGTATAGTACACAACAGATTTACCCTGTCTGATTAAATTTTCACATGTTGTGCGGACACGTTTAATTTCTTCTTCAAATTTATCTGGTTCAAGAGCAAGATGCACATCAAATTCAACTGGTGTCATAAGATCACTCTCAATTAGTGCCTGCAATTGCTCTGTTGTTTTTTGAACATGTGAACCCACCACAACTAACCCACCGTGATTCGTTTCTTCTGTTATTAGGTCATCTCTTGTTAATAATGGCTTATCTGTTACACCACCAATGATTTTTGTAAGACTTGCCGCACTGCGAAACAAAAAATTTTTTCCTAATTTTAATGATTCTATCAAAACTGTAACAAAGACTTCAACGTCAACATAATCAACTGCATTGACAACAACCTTTTGGAAGTTGGATGCATTCATCAATTGTTCTTTAATTTTTGTTACATTTTCATTGCGTAGATCTGTTAAGTTAATGTAGATTGTACCTTCTTTGGTATACTCTCCATTTGTCTTCTCTTCAATCCATTCTCCTAAATGAGATGATACAAAGCCAAAAGTACGGTCTTTCGCAAACTCTGTTTCTCCTACTGGGACTAAAGCATCTCCGTTTTGAACATAGTGAAAGTTATTGATCGTAAAACGTCCACCTTCTTTAAAGAAAGGGACAATAATTTCTCCATCAAATTTTATATTTGAATGCTCTTCGATTGTTAATTTTAATGTTTCTGTTTCTAGCGGATAGTGTCCACGCAAAGTAGAATCGCTACGGCTAATTAGAATGTACGGGACATTTAGAGCAATAGACACATCTTGAACGCGTCTAGCAATATCTTGATGAACCACTTCTGTCTCTTTTGATGTGAATCCACGAGAGTTTGTTAGGATGAAGAACATTTGGTTTTCTTCACGGAACCCTTTTTCAATACTCTCTTGTGTCCAATCGGTGTATACAGAAACTCCATGTACTGTTTGTATACCTGTTGGATCATCGTCTAGTACAACAATTTTGTGTTGGAAGCCCATCCTTGCAGCAGCAAGTTTTGCTTTTACTTCTTCACGGCTCAACTTCCTCAGTTTCGCCAAGTCAGACACATTTTGTATTTCCATTCTTACTTCTCCTCTCTTTTAACTTCAACATTTGCAAGCTTTTCATAGTGTTGAACAATGCTTGAGTGGTCGAGCGCTTCTTTTCCATCCGCTTTCAATGCATGGAAAATTTCAAGTAAGTGGCTTGATAATGCTAGTGGAACATCTAGCTGATGTGCTGTATTCATGACATTTGTTAAATCCTTCAAATTAATGTCAACACGTCCACCTGCTTTGAAATTACGTTTCAAGATCATTGGTATTTTCTCATCCATTACGGTACTTCCAGCGAGCCCACCTCGGATTGCTTCATACATTTTCTCGACATCAATGCCCGCCTTTGTCGCCAAAACAAGAGCTTCAGACACAGCTGCGATGTTTAAGTTTACAATAATTTGGTTAGCAAGCTTCGCTGTTGTTCCACAGCCTGAGTCTCCTACACGTACGATGTCTCTTCCCATCGCAGAAAGAACGTCTTTGACTTCTTCAAATACAGTAGCGTTACCACCCACCATAATCGAAAGTGTTCCGTCTATCGCCTTTGGCTCACCACCACTTACAGGCGCATCCAAGAAATGAACACCTTTTTTCGTTGTTCGTTCAGCCATTTCTTTTGAGTCAACTGGTGAAATAGAACTCATATCAATAACTACCATTCCAACACTAGCGCCTTCCATTACACCATGTTCACCAAAGACTGCTTGGCGAACATGTTCTCCTTTTGGAAGCATTGTTATCACAACATCACTGTTCTTTGCAACTTCCTTACTAGAAGAAGCACAGTTTGCTCCTGCATCGGCAAGTTTGTCAACAACTTGTTGATTAATATCAAACACAGTCACCTTGTATTTATGCTTTAACAGGTTTTTTGCCATCGGCATTCCCATAATTCCTAGTCCAATAAATCCAATACGTTTTTTCATGACACCACTCCTATTTAATCATCTGCTTAAATTACGTTAAAACCTATAGTCCAGGCAAGAATCCTGAGAATGCACTGAGTATATATATAAAAACAAGCGCTGTTACACCAGAAATAAATCCACCAATACTCCAAACACGTAATGTTTCTGTGACTGTTAAACGCCCAAATTTACTGACCACCCAGAAGCCGGAGTCATTTGGCATTGATAAACCGATACCACCCGCACAAATTGCAAGACCCAATAATACAGGTGATACGCCAAGGTCGACAGCCATTGGTCCCATAATTGAAGAAGTCGTAACAAGTGCAACCGTTGCAGAACCTAAAGATGCACGCAAAATTTGTGAGAATAAGAAAGCAAGTAGTAATGCTGGCATGTTCATTCCTTGCATGAGGTTAATTAGTAAATCACCAATTCCAGTTTCTTGAACAACTTTTCCAAATGCTCCACCTGCACCTGTAATTAAGAGAACCATTCCACTTTGGTTAAATGCATCACTAAAGACTGTTTTTGTATCTTCCTTGATATAAGGTTTAAGTGAGAACATCGCTACAATTACACTAATTAAAAGAGCAACATTTTTATCTCCAATGATAGTGAAGAATGTCGCAGCGCTGGTATCTGGAAAAATTAAGTTCATTACGGTATTCCCTAATATTAATACGATCGGAAGTGCAAGTATTCCGAAAGACAATCCTGCTGAAATCTCTTTTCTACCTGATTGATTTTTTCCAACTTCATAATCTATGACTTCTGACTCGTATAGACGCCCTTCATTTGTCAGTCTCTTCCCTACAAATTTACCGTAAATCACTCCACCAACAATAACACCTGGGATAGCAACTAATAAACCGTAAATAAAGAATATACCAATATCGGCTCCTGTTTGATCTGCTACGACAAGGGGCCCTGGTGTAGGAATGATTAAGCTGTGAGCTGTAATTAAACCAATTGCAAGAATTGCTACAAATGTTGAAAGTGAAATCTTAGTCTTAACTGAAAGGTTTTGAATTAATTTATGCAAAATAATAAATGCCGCATCAAAGAATACCGGAATAGCTACGGTAATTGATGTTGCCGCCATAGCATATGGAGACTTATTTATACCAAATGCTCGGAGCATTCCTGTTGCAATCTTACTAATTGCACCAGAAGCAGCTAAAAATTGCCCAAATATAATCCCTAAACCAATGAGAACACCTACACCTGCAAGCGTATTACCAAATCCAGTTGCTATTACATTTGGAACATCAGTAACAGGAATGCTTGATAGTAATCCAAGACCTAGTGCAACAACCATTAATGCAATGAATGCGTCCCACTTAAATTTGATAATGAGTAAAAATAATACAACTAAGCAAACAACAAATCCAACGATTAAAGCATGACCTGTTAACATTTCTAACCTCCTGATGGTAATTAATTGATATTCAGTACCATTCCCATAATTTACTTTTTCATTCTTGTTACAGCTAATCTTGAAGCATTAACTGCTTCTTTTAAATATTCTCCACCAATTGCGACTGTTCTAGTATAAATAGTGTCAATTAATGCCAGTTGGATGAGACGACTGACCATCGCATCTGATCTCCTTTCTGTCTCTTGTGCTTTCGTAAGTAGCAAGATATCTGCCATCTTTGAAAGCGTTGTCTTTTCATTAGAAGTAATAATAATGATTTTTGCACCACTTTTCTTAGCTATACCGACAACTTCAATAATGTTAACCGTTTCACCAGAATGAGATATGGCAATCACAAGATCATCTGACTTCATATGACTAGCATAAATAGCTTGATAGTGTGGGTCTTTTACTGCTAATGCGGTTCCACCAATTCTCATAAATTTATGAGCACTATCTTCAGCAACCGTTCCAGATAAACCTTGTCCAAAGAAAAAGATCCTCTCAGCGTTTAAAATGAGTTCTACAGCTTCTTCCATGTCATCAACATTGAGTTTCTCTTTTGTCATCGCTAGTGCTGTAGTCAACTGGTTACTAATCTTTGTGAATACTTCATTAGACAAGTCGTTTTCTCTAATTTCTGTGTCAGTATTGATAGCAGTTGTAACTTTCCCAGCTAGTTCTTGGGCCAATGCTACCTTTAATTCTTGGTAACTTCCATAACCTAATTTTCGATAAAGTCTCACTACACTCGGCTCACTCACATTACTTAATGTAGCAAGCTCATTCATAGCTAACAAAAATGGTTTTTCATGCTTATTTAATTGATCAATGATTTTAAGTTCCGAGACAGTCAATAAACCTTCTTTTAATTGAATTCGTTCCTGAAAGCTAATCAATTTAAACCAATCACCTCACTTTTTAGTAATATTACTACAATAAAAGCGTTTTCACAATAGTTCATTCATAAAATCCACATAAAAATATTGTTTTTCGATAAAATAACTGTTATATACACCTCACATTTGTAATTAAACTACAAAAATGAATAGAAATTGCTAAGATTACTACAACAAAATCATGAGGCTATCTTGTATATTTTGGATTTTACGAGAGGTGTTGTTATTGCATAACATACCGCATCTAAGAAAGAGACAGTAAACTTGCTCACATGTAGGAAAGTATAAAACGCAGATACCGATAACGTGTGTTTGTAGAATTTGTGTCATCCCTTTTATTTTTGCATATATAGTTGAAATAATTTCGTTTCTTCATCAATAGAGCTCGCTTGATCAAAAGCCGCTCTGACCGTCTTTGTATTGTTCATGAGCTCATACAACATGGTCAGAACAAAGATAAATGCCGCATTGCCATCAATGTAATCATCAGGCGCAATATAGGATAACGCACCTGTTTCTAGAAAGGCATCTGCAAGCTTTTTCTCACCTAGCGTGCAACCGGTAGATATGACGTGAGCCCCTTTTAACGAAGCATATCGCTTGATTTCATCCGCTCCAAAAGCAGCACCTCTAGGCTCCACATCTTCGTATACATCTTCCCCTAACTCAGGCATAACAAGCTTTCCTTCTTCCCCGTGAAAACATAAAAGAAAATAGTCAGTCTCTCCTCTATTTCTCCCAGATAACACATCAATTAGATCATTGGGTCTGCCTATCCAATGCATATCGACTTTTGCACCAAAGTTCTCAAGTGCTGCACGGAGGGCAAAAGATTCCAGCTCACTATTTGGTCCTGCTGCTAATGTGAAGCGCATGGCCTGTTGTTCCATTTGTATCTCCTCCAAACTATGATAAAACATAGCACCATTTTTTCCTCATCTGCATATGTATCATTATTTTTAGTGTTTTTTCTACTACACCATATGACGACCACATCAATGGATACTTCTACTTCTTTTATCAGCTCAATGGCTTCTTGTATATTTACTGCTAAGTTTTAGCAACAGGAATGAAGCAATCCTAGTACTTTATTGCATATGGTCACAAAAAAGATACTGTCTTTCGACCAATATCAATCGTAGGTATTTCTAAGTATCATCCTTTAAGAAATTGCTGTTGAGATATTGTTTTCCCCATTTATACATCGCCTCTTAAATCGGCATTAACGACTTTAACTCACCGAAACGTTTTGTCCCTACTCTGCCAAGGTGCCATAAAATTAGCATTTTCCACTTACCACCGATAATATTCAGCGTCAGCTCTTTCTATTTTTTCCATACATGATGACAACAACATACATTCCTTTGATAACAAACCATTTACGGATTATCATATACTGCGGCAAAATGGATTGTCGAGCATACAGCCTTCATTATGAATTCTGCCTATTCACAAAATCCATGACAGCCTTTGTCAATTCTTGCGCTTCTTTTGGCGCCCGTTCTGATCCAAACCACTTATTTAGATCACTATGGCTTAATGTATGTATCCTAAAAACATACCGAGACCCTTTATCATGATTTAGCTTTTCAGCAAAGCGGTATACTTCAGGATTTTCCCATCTTGTAACTAAATAGACAGGCGGTAGACCGGCTCCATTCATATAAGTGACCGGCGATGCTTTTGTCCAGTTCTTCTCCTGTTTGCCAAACACTTTTTCATAGGATGGAATGGCTTGTATAAATTGATTGATGTTTAAAGGGCCATCTAAAATGACGATGGATTTTATCGTTTTTGGCGACAGCCCCACACGTTTTAAGTAGGTCGAATCCGTGGTAACTAAAGCCGTCAAATGACCGCCTGCCGAGTGACCCATGACATTGATTTTCGATGGATCGATTTGATACTCATCCGCATGATCCTTGACCCATTTAATGGCGTTCGCCGTATCATCCGCCATCTGCTCATATTCAGCATCTGGGTGAAGCCGATAATTTATAGAGACAAACACATACCCCTGATCGGTAAAATAATCAGCCTTTGAAGCAACTCTGTTCTTATCTCCGCCTGTCCATCCACCGCCATGGAGATAGATCATCACTGGATGCTTCTTCATTTTGTCTTTATTTTTGTCTTTCGGCATGTACATGTCGAGAGTTTGCTGTTTGTTTTGTGTGTCTGCATAATAGATGTTCGTTGTCGGCTTAGGCTGGTTTAAACGGAACACAAAGAATGCGCATACCAATAATCCAGCGATAACGGCTGTTAATAAGAGCCATTTCATGATTCGTTTCAATGTCATTGCACCTTTCTCTGTTGAGAGATGATTTTATAGAATTATAAAAATAATCATTTTATAAGAATTTATAGATATGTATTATTTAATAATTAAGAAACTCAAATCATTTAATCTTTCTTCTATATGAAAATAGAATCCTGAGGATATTCTAACAATAAGCTTTCACCATAAATAATCATCTGATGTTGAACCGGATCCCCCAGTACTCCTCATTCCAAATCTGATTTAAAGAAAAAACGGTAATCTCCATCAGGATAAGGCGGAATAAGCCATTCTCCGAAATCATCTAATTCCATTGGCAAATATGTGAAAAGAAATAGCCAGAGTGTTTCCATTCCAAAGCTATATACGTTCATTAAAATGAGTGCACTTTTTAAATAAAGTTAACATACTACACTCAAGCTTCTAGTTCATCTAAATTATACTTTGTGGAGGTTTTATTTTTACAAATTTACTACCAGGTCTCCATTTAATTTTTTTATGAAGGATATTCCATAACTCTTCATTTTTTTGTCGGTTAAGTTAAGACGATGTGCCTTATAAGCAATTTTTGCTCCTTTAAACACAGTGCCTCCAACTAAACCTATTGCTGTAGCTTTGGCTACCCCTTGCCTGATTTATAAGCTTTGTATTCATCATATATACCATTTTGTGTAAATACAAGCATTTGTCCACTATCACTGTATTTGTATGCTTTTGTGACGGCGTTGTCTTCATCTGTTTCGTATAAAACATTCAAGCTGCTCCGATAAGCAGCAGCCATTATGTTGTGTGTGTTCCTCCGTAATCATTGTATCAAGCCCTTTATAGTAACTAAAAAAATGGATCAAATACTGACCTTACTTGGGGGAAATATGAGTATATACTTAATATGATGATAAAAAAATATATTATGTGCAAATTAATTTGCTTAAATCTAAAAAATATTTCCTTACAAAGTGGATTAAGGGGTTACTCACATAATTGGACGACTAAATAAAAATGAAAATGAATGATTGATCTTATGTGCGAAGTTTAGTGGCGGCTCTATAGATTGAATATGGATATACATAATTACTGGATCAGTAAACAACCAATGATTGTGTAGAGCACTTACAATTAATCCTTGTCTAACAATGGAGTACATAAATCTTGGAATTTCCTCTTGTAATATAGCTATTTCAGCTAAATTAAGCGCATTGCCACTTTGGTCTAATGACTCAAATAACACCTCCGCGGGCACAACAGCTTTACTTTCACGACCTTGAATTGACACTTTAAAGTCGCGGTGCAACGATACAGAACAACTATTTTGACTAATATTACTTTTTCCGTTTAGAATCACAGCAAATTGATTACAAATTGAATCAAAGCTCTGCAATTTTTCAACCCTCCTTCATATAATTAATTTTTAGTAGAAGTAAAGCGAAGGAAAGATTAAGTTCATATGTTGGAATTTGGGCTATGATACTATATGAATATGATCTTCGTATGATTTTTATTCTTTTTATTTACAGAGGAAACCCCTTTAAAATATAAGCGCCCAACCAGCAGGTAGGGCGTTGGAGTGGAAACGGTCGTTTCATTTGGTTATATTATCTATTTTCAATACCTTTATACATAACCTTCTACCTAATTAATATTTTAAGGAATAATTAACTGCTCTACTTCTTTAATTAGCTCATTCCCTCCGATCGCCTGCAGAGCGGCGCCAACGGATTGTGTTAAGTCACCCGATATGGCTAAACATTGATATTTATTATTGGTGTCATTGTTTCTAACCTGCTTAGATACTGCAATGGCTTCTGTGAATTTTCTACTTTATAAGCTTATTAATCAATATCCTAATTTTTTCATGAAAGTCTAAGCAATCATTAATTCTCGATATTTTAGAATATCACTTTTATAATTCTTAAGATTTAAACTTCCAGTTATGAGTGAAATAAGTATTGATAACGTTGCTTTAAATTATTAAATACGGCTTTTTTTCTTGGGTTATATTATGCATTAAAAAAGAATATTTAATATGAGCAATATAGTGTTTTATTTCATACCTATTTAGGATTATTTCTGTAACTAGTTATGAATTGATCAAGCTGGTTCTTTAAGTCGCTTATTTTTGCTTGATCTAAACATAATTCAAAATGGATTGTTTCCTCAAAATGAAGTTCATTATATACAAGTTTAATTAAAGTTCGTTAAAACTTTTTTCAATACTAATTTTAAATGTCCCGTCTAATGAACTTAACTCATTTTTCTTTTTAACCTTAAAATTTAGAATTGAGTTAGTATGACCTTTAAAGTATTGTAATCTAACGATAATTAAGGAAGTTTCGGAGGATTTTTTACATCTTCAATATCATATTTCAAATCTTTTAAAAAGCATTTTACATTTTCCTCATCAAGATTAATCTCATATTGTTCTGACTGCTTTTCATCGGTAATAAATACTTCAATTTTTATTACATATTTTTCGATTTCTTTATCTATTCTTAAAATAAACAGTGGCTCAATAGTTTCTACATAAAGAATTTTTAACTTATTATTAATTAAACCTTCAATTTCTGAGACTAACTTTTCATACTCACTTTTTAATAACACTGCAGAAAAATCACGAACTATCACCTTGTTTCCTTCAGACAACTCAAATATAGATAAAATAAATGGATCTTCGCAATCTTCTTGATATGTCCTAGGTTTTAACTCAACTTCAATAAAGTCATCCTTAATTACGGCCATCTAATCTCCCCTTAAAACATATTATATGGAAATAAATTTAATTAGTTTTTACCTTCTTCTCTTTTTGGATTTGTTCCCTTTTCCATGCGAGTGAAATCTATTCTTATCTCCTTTTGCTCGTGAACTACCAAAAGAAGTAACAACTTTCCCCTTTTTATTTAAAACTACTGTAGCTTTTTTGCCAACATACCTTATAGTTCCATTTCCTTGATTGATTTTTTTCTTAGGGTTACGAACAGCATCTAGTTTTGCCTTAGCACTAACTCCACGCCCTCCATTTCGACCTATAGATTGATTAAGACCATGTTTTGTGTGTCCTTTAATTTTAATCGTTTTAGCTGCAAACCCGTAAACCCTCTTCGCACCCTTAAATATCTTCCCAGGTCCAAAATTTGATGCGGCTGCAACTGCTGCACCTTTCCAGCCCTTGCCTGATTTATAAGCTTTGTATCCATCATATACCGCAAATCCTGCATTGACAACTAACCATACCCAATGGCCATCCGGGTCTACATTCATGACTGGATTGTTGTTTCCATAAGAGTATCCATTCTGATCTAGTGAATCTCCATCGCTTCCTGGGTCTGGGTCAAGTGATAGGAATACGCCATTTTTTGGTTCATAGTAGCGGGCGATTAAATAGTAAAGTCCTGTTTCTTCGTCGAAGCGGTAGCCAGCATAGCGATATGGGTTTCCTTTTACTTCTTCATCTTCTTTTACCTTTGTTGGGGTGCCCCATGTATCGTATTCGTATTCAGCAACGATTTTCCCTGCACTATTTGTGATGGCCATAACATCACCGTGTGCATTGTAGTGATAGAAATATTTCTTTCCATTTTGCGTGAATGCAAGCAGTTGTCCACTGTCACCGTATGTGTATGCTTTTGTGACTACGTTGTCTTTATCTGTTTCGTATAAAACATTCAGGCTGTCACCGTCATAAAAATAATTGGTGACTTTTCCATTCACTGTTTTTTGAATTCTGTATCCACGCTCATCATATTTGTAAGTGACAAAGGGCTTGTCTTCCCCTTTTTTCGTGATGGCCGTTATGTTATCTTCTGCATCCCATTCATAAAGGAATTGGCCGTCAGACGTTCGATTGCCATTTTTGTCATAAGTCAAAACCTCCCCATTTGCCTTTGTCAGTTGGTTCATGATGTTAAATGATGCGTTGACTGTTTTCTTGACACCATTTTTTTTAGTCGTGACTGTTTTTCTGTTCCCAAACCCATCATATGTGTACTCAATGACCGTTCCATCTGGATGAGTTTCTTTGATCAATTGATCTAATTTTCCATACTCATAACGAATCTTCCCGTTAGTGCCTTGATCAACCGTTATTCTGTTTCCATTTTGATCATATTCGTAGGCTTCGTTTAAGATCGTCGTACCTTGGCTTGTCCCAATATGCAATTCGTTGATTAAATTGCGCTCATCATAAGCAAAGCTAGCACCACTGCCGTTCCCTGTAATAAAGGACTGGACATTTCCATTTTCATCATAATCAAACGAATACGTAGAACTAGAATCCTTCATCTGCGTCATTTGATCCAGTTTATTGTAACTGAATTGGTTTGTTCCTTTTTGATTACCATGTGTCCATTCAAAGGATTTCAGTTTATCTGAATCGGTTGGATACGTCCAAGTTTGGCTGCTACCACGCTCAGTTAACTTTATAATGCGGTTTTGTTGGTCAAACGTTCGATTTTTGGTTGTGTTTTGTTCTTTGTTGACAACCGTCGTTTCGTTCCCATTTTTATCGTAACTGAAGTTATATTTTTCTTTTCCATTGTAAGACTTCGACTTCACTCTGTCTGTTCCATCATATGAGAGAGAGACTTCATGTCCATTTGCAGAAATGGTTTTGATTAAGTTGCTATTCGCATCATATTCACTTTTCAACACATTCCCTAATGGATCAATGGTTTTTGTCAATTTGCCTATGAGGTCGTATTCAAATTGATACGTCTGATCTGAATCTGCACGTATCGTTTTCGTCCGTTCATTGCCCTCTTTATCATACGTTCTCATAATGGATGTCCCGTTTGATAAAGTCATTTTCTTGAGCTGATCTGCCTGGTCATATTCGTATGTTGTTTTCTCGCCTTTCGCATCGGTTTCAGACAGCTTTTTGCCTGTTTCATCGAAAGCAGATTGAGACGAGTAGCCTAGCTCATCCTCTTCTTTAACGGCATAGTTCCCTTTCTCGTCGTAAGTGGTTTTCGTTAAAAGACTACCTTCTACTAGTCGGATGTCATCAAACCAAGCGGTTCCAATCGCACTTTTTTGGAAAATGATATTGACATCGATTTTTTTCAACAGTTTGGTTTTTGGTATGACGACCGCCGCTCGGTTCCACTCCTGTGTGCCGGTAGGGAATTTCGCATAAAACGTCCCTGTTGTGCCATCTGTATAAGTAACAATCGCTTGAAGTGAGTAATCATTTTCACTTGATCCTTTGACATTTTCAGCCTTTGACATCCCTGTCAGTGTGACATACACAGATTGATCTTTTGTATTTTGTTCAATCGGCACAGATTGTTTATAGATGACATTCGCTTGTGATGAAGATGTTCTCGTCACTTTTAACGAAATGTCATCGTTAAAGCCTTCTTCATGATCTAATGAACCACCTGTTCCACTCCAGCTTGTTGTTTTATCCGTAAAGGAATTATTTTTGACTGGATTATAGCTTGATGAGACATCGCCTTTTTCTAGCTGGATCTCATCGAACCAGGCTTTTCCTTTTCCAGCTTTGTCTCGATGATCCACTTCCATATAGATCACAGCTTTACCTGCATGAGATGGCGTCGTAAAAGTGACTTGGCGTTTTGTCCAATCATTTTTGCCTGATAATGTGCTGTAGCCGTTGCTGATCCATTGAATTCGTTTGTTGTTTGTATCTCTTAAATCGATGTTAAAAAATGCTCTCGCTTTCGTTAGCTCTGTCTTTATTTTCCCACTAAGTGTATACGTCGTATTTGGCTCTAGTGTCACTTCTTGAGTAGCTGATGAATAGCCAAGTTCTGTTCCTTCAGTTGTCGATTGTGAACTGACCTCTAACACTCGACTGCCAGACAACGCACCACTTTTTCCAGCTGTTTGCGCTAATTTCCCGGCATCCTTAGATGCTGTTAGCTTCCATCCTGTTAGCGTATCTTCAAAACTTCCATTTTTTAAAATGTTCGCACCTGCAGCAAGTTCTTTACTCGTTTGTACCAAATTCCCGTAAGAATCATAAATACTTGCTGAAGACATATTTCCACTTTGATCTGTTTCAGATACAGCATCTAATCCATCATAGGCGATGTCTGTGATATCTCCTTCTGTATCTTTCACTTTTGTGACGTCATTGTTTTTGTTATATTCGTAGGTTTCCGTGCCATAAGCATCTTTTGCCTGAATGACATTGCCGTTTTTATCGTACGAATAGCTTTCTGTAGCCTTTCCTTTTTCTACATCATTTGGGTCAGTTTCTTCTACGATTTGGTTGCCTTCATATTTAGTTTTAGTGGTAATCTTAAGCCCTTCTGCATCATCTATAACTTGAATTGGATTGGCTGCTTCGTTGTACGTATATTGTATTTTTCGACCGTTTGGCTGCGTCAGCATGAGTGTCTTTTTAGACATATCATACGCATACTCAAAGGTTTCTTTTTTGGCATTGATTGCTTTGACTAAACGGTGATCCTGATATTGATATTCTGTAAAAACAGGCTGACCTTCTGTGCTATTTTGAGAGAATTGTTTGATCAATCTGCCTTCTTTGTCGTATTCATACGAGATGCTCGTTCCATCTGAATCAATGACTTTCACTAATAAATCTGCATCATACTCATATGAAAGCTTTTTCCCTTTTGGTCCTTGAACCGAGACGATATGACCATCTTTATCATATTCAATTGTTATTTTTCGGCCAGATGCATCTTCCATTGATGTGAGCTGATTGTTTTCGTTATATTTGTATGTCGTTGTATTTTTATGCCCATCTACAACCTTTGTGATCTTCCCACCATTTTTACTAAAGTGTGCAAAGGTTTGATCCTTCGTTTTTAACATGTATTCATCCTTTGATTCCGTTAATTCAAGGAAAATACCTGTTGGTGGTTGATACGTACCATCTGCTTTTTTTGTAAAAACGTGAGTTGTGGCATCCTCATCAATATAGATCGCACCATCTTCTGTTGGAGTGATACTTGTTTCTACATCTGCGTACCAGCCTTGGCCAAACAGATGATCAGCTGCACCTAAACTGTTGTAAGTTCTACCAATTCCGAGACCTGGTCCTCTTCCATCGATCGACATTTCCTCTTCACTAACTATCACATTACCAGTTGCACCATTGAGCTGACCATCTGGTATATCGATGATTGACCAGTAATCCTCTGTTCCAAGAAATTCAGCACCTGCATGAAATGTCGGGTTGAAGGCTGGTGTTGGAATGGTTTCTCCATTTGCATCATAGGCGGCAAGGGTAAAGGAATAGTTCTTGCGTCCTTTATAATTTCCATTTGCATTTTCATACACTGGAGATGGGTCGAGCGCTAATTCCCCGCCTTTACCATCTGTATGGAGCACATATTTTCCATTTTTAATTTCAGCAGGAGTTGGCCAAATGTTCTTGTTTTGTGTCGTCCAATGATCCACATCACCTACATCAAACGTTTGATATGCCTTGCCATTATAGATGTTGATTTTATACCCTTTTGCATTTTTTACCTTATCCCAATGTAAGTTGATATAACCCGTTTGGCTCTCTTTTGTATTGGTATAAGCATATCCAGATAAAGCTTTCGGTCTTGATAAATCAGGTAAGGTTGGTCCAGCTGGCGGTGAAGCAATGGCTTCTCCATCTTTATTGTATGCAATCACTCTGAAGGAATAATGTTTTTGAGCTGCATCTCCCCCAGCATTTTTGTAAGTCGCACCTGGATGAATAGGAAGTTCCGCACCTTTTCCATCTTTCAAGTGCAATGCATATTTACCTGCTTTAATCTCTGTAGCTGTCGGCCACACTTTTTTCCCTTTTGTTGACCATGATGTTTGATTCCCGAGATCCAATGTCTCATAGCTTTTTCCATTAAACATTTGTATTTTATAACCGGTCGCACCGGAAACTGAATTCCAAGAAAGATCAAAGTAACCTGTTGCGTTATTATTATTGAATCCTTTTGTACTAGGTGCTTTCGCTCTAGCCACATTAGGCACGACAGGTTTTACTTTTGCCGACATTACGCCTTCACCTTGGTCAAAAATAGCACTTACAGCTACCCAATAATTTTTACTCGTCGCATAATTGCCGCCTGAGTTTTTATAAACTGGAGAAGGGTCAACAGCTAATTCAGTTCCACCTTTTCCATCTAAATGGAGTTTATATTTTTTTGCTGCAATCTCGCTCGCTGTCGGCCATATATTCTTTCCTTTTGTACTCCATGACGCCACATTTCCAACTGAAATGGCTTCATACTCTTTTCCGTTGTATAGCCACACTTTGTAGCCTTTTGCCCCAGACACCTTGGTCCAACTTAAATTTAAGTAACCTGTACCATTTCCATTACTAAAACCTTTTACAGTTGGTGCATTTGCCTGAGGAATTGTATACGTTACTTCAATGACTGGTTTTTTGGTTGAGTTTGTTGATGAGATTATTTTTTTCCAATGATCTTGCCCATTTCCATTTGCATGTAATTTAAATCCATAGTTTGCTGTTCCGCTATTCCAAGCTTTGATGGTCGATGTCACATCATAGCTCGCCCATTGTCCTTTATACACATTGGCTTTGCCGATGTTTTTTGAGCTTGGTTTATTGTTCCATGTTAGTTTTGTATGATCATAGTTTGCATTGACTGTGTCCAGCCATAGACCAGTTGCCTTCGTTCCATAATATGAATGAGCGATATACGTTTTGAGAGTCGCTTTTGTTACATTCATATTTTGAATCGGCTTGAATGAATTAAACTTCATGAACGCATAGTTTGTACCAGTTGTTTTATCATAATAACCTGTTTTCAGTACATAACTTTTCAGATTAGCATCCCATTTTTGCGTAGAAGATGAATAGTTTGTTGTTGGGTATGCACTCATAATGAATGTGTCTGATGAAACAGATAAAGAAGTCGAAGGATCGATAGACACAGGATAAACTCGTTCAGGATCTTTCAGCCATTTATCATCAGCTGTTACATGAAGTAAATAGCCATCATTTACTTTTTGCAATTCAAAGCTCACATCTTCTGATCGAGCAACTTCACCTGACTTTTCATCTAAATTTGAATCGGTCATAAACGGTTTTGGAACTTGAAAAATGGTCCGTTTTTTTTGATCATAAAATGTAACAGAACCATCTTCATCAATTTTTCCAGTTAGATCTGTCTTTATTTTAAATGTAAAAGAATTGTAGCCATCATATCGATTGAGTACAATATCTTCTTTGATGTTTTCATTAAAAGTAAATGATCGTAAATCAATGTTTGGAAATACCTCTTCATATGTAAGCTCGTTGGTGTTCTCTTTAAATTGTGCAGAGGTATCTTTGGAATGTATTTCTGGTTTGTTTGTCCCTGAAGCTTTTAAAATTGAAAATTCAATTTGATGTTTTTTATGTTCGAATGTGGCATAGAGCCCTTGTTTCATTTGTTTTTGAAAGGTTGAATCTAATCTTGCATTTTCTGTTTCTATTTCTTTTTTCGAGGTTGTCTTTAATTCTGGAGAGATGTCCTCCCACTCAGCATCTGGTGACTCTTTTATATGAATTGGGTTAGGATATACCTCTTGGGTAAATACACCATCTCCTTCATAGAAAAGCTTGCTGCTTTCTGTTCTTTCTGATAGAACTTCTCCGTCTTTTCCAATTTCATCTTCATCAATTCCTGCCATTTCCAAGGTTTTTGAATCGTCTGTTTTTTGAATGCTGTTATGACTTGATTTTGTATTTTCTTCAGGTTCTTCTGCAAAAATGTCAGAAGGAAACATTGTTATAAGCATCACAAAGGCTAGTAGCGCTGCAATGTTCCTTTTCCAATTTACCTTTCTTTTTAGAATCATAATGGTCTCCTTGTCATATAATTGTATATTTTGTAACATTACGTCATATATCATAATATATTCGAAATAACACTTCAATATTTTTCTAAAAATATATCGATCTTTCAAACTAACCCATATTTCATCATTTTATCAATACATCCCCTTTTTTACTCATAAAAAAGCACCCTAAACGGATGCTTCAATCAAGAGATATTTTTTGAATATATGATAGGTCATTTCTTTCGCTTCTGTCCTAGTGGCGACAAGATCGCATTCTCGTTCTTCCTGTTCTTGAGGGCTTCGCTTATTATTGCAGTTCTTTGATGTGATAAAACATGATGTCATCTCCCATTGATAAACAGCTTTTCAATTATCACTATTCAAATGTAACCCTCTCTATGAAAACGGACAGGTCATATAAAAAGAGAATAGCTGATGCCATTCCCTTTGGTCTTACGATTCAGCACTGACTAAAATTTTCACTTGATCTTTTTCATTGATTAATGCATGGAAGCCATTCTCGATCACATCGTCCAGCTTGATTTTTTTCGTAACGAGTGTATCTGCGGAGAAATAGCCTTTTCTCATTAAGTTTAAAACAGATGGGAATACGTCTCTGTAGTCGATAATTCCTTTGACTGTACGTTCTTTAATCACAATGTCATTCGGCAAAATTTCTGCGCCTTTTCCCCAAATGCTTACAATGACTGTTTCACCTGAAATTCTAGTTGATTGGATTGCTTACTTTAATACAACAGGTACACCTGTCACTTCAAAAGAAACATCGACTCCACCGTTTGTACGGCGTGCGATTTCTTGAACAACATCATCATACTGAGAAGGATCCACAATAATAGATCCAAGCTCTTTTGCTTTTTCTTGGCGTTCTTTTGATAATTCAACTGCATAAATATCAGTAGCACCAGCTGCTTTGAACGCTTCAATGACAAGTAAGCCAATTGGTCCGCAGCCAAACACTGCCACTGTATCCCTAGCTTGTACTTTACTAGAACGAACAGCATATAAAGCAACTGCAGAAGGCTCTACGAGCGCCTTGCTCATATGACAATTCGTCTGGTAACAAATGAAGTAATTCTTCATTGACTGATACATATTCAGAGAATCCACCGCCGCCTCCTGCAAGTCCTAAAAAGCCCATGTTTTCATCTAAGTTATAAGCACCTTGGTGCCCGTGAGTGGAAAAAATAGGTTCTACCACCACTCGATCACCTACGTTGTAATCGCTCACGCCTTCACCTACCTCAACAACCTCACCAGAAAATTCATGTCCTAATGTTACTGGTGCTTTTTCTTTTGTCAGTGGATGAGGCTCGTTCACTGGAATGAAGATAGGCCCTCCTAGATATTCATGTAAATCACTTCCACAAATGCCGCACCATTTGACTTTTAGTTTCACTTTTCCTGGGGCAACTGTTGGTTCGTCAATTTCTTCTAGTCGAATGTCCTTTTGATCGTGCCAGCGTAGTGCTTTCATTTGTAAGACTCCTTTTTTCATCAATTTAATTAACTTACTTAAATAATGGTAACATCATTTTTTAATCTTCTAAGTACGATGCACTATTTTGTTGACAGTCAATGGACGAAAAATGACAAAACATAGAAATAGACAAACTAGAAGCATACACACTCCCTAAAATGACGGAGATTCGTATAGATAGAACATGTGCTAACCCGCCTAAGATGCCTGTCATGCCAATCGTCAGAACGGCTTCGCACAATGCATAAAAGCAATGTAACGAAGAAACGTGATCAATATGACTTGATACTTTTCAAACCAATCACCATAAAAACAATCGTAAAAGCAGCTAAAACTGTTATGTCTAATAATAAGATTGAGTGATTGACAGTACCGCTCATAATCTCACCAAAACCAGACATCATCCAAGTTTGCGGTATAGCCAAAGAGATCTTCTTCATAATGTCTGGAACGATATCTAATGGCCAATAAATACCGCCTAGCATGCAAGTTCCTACAATGATAATTGCACTAAATACTTCAGCTTGCTTTTTTGTATGAGATAAGGTTGCAATCATAAAACCTAAACTCACAACAAGACCAATAACGAATGATCCAAACACTAAAATAAGCATAAGGTTGCCTAAGTACACATTGAAGAATATAGATAATACGGTCAGAAGAACACCCAGTTGGATCCATCCAAGAAGAAAATAAGCTATGAAATAGCCCAATAATACAGATATT
The DNA here is from genome assembly GCF_037104745.1 of Bacillus sp. FJAT-53060. Taxonomy (NCBI): domain Bacteria; kingdom Bacillati; phylum Bacillota; class Bacilli; order Caryophanales; family Bacillaceae; genus Bacillus; species Bacillus sp. FJAT-53060. Next base: position 35,938 of record NZ_JBAWSW010000003.1, on the reverse strand, counting down.
TTATGGATGGGACTTGAGAGCAATCTTTGCCATGTGTAATCTCTATACTCTAAATGAATGGATGACACAGAGTTTGAAATCGCAAACATCATAAACATAATAGTAAAGCCAAGGGGTATTAAATTTGGTTGCTGGCTTGCTTGACCATCTTGATTTTTTCAACCAATGAAATAGTGCCAGATTCATTTAACTTGTTCAAAGCATTGGTGAGAGAAACACTTTTCTGCTCTTTCACACCCTGATTGATTTGATAAATGATGGCCGCTGTCTCTTTTAAATAGGGAGATAAGACTGCATATTCCTCAGTTTTCTTAAAAACTGTCACATCAAAAATCTCTTTAACTTTTATATGGGACTTTAACGGGTTTGCAACTTTCACAGATGCAATGACCTTTTCTTAGATACTAAATCTTTTGCATCGCTTTCAGTCGCCTTTATCCAGAGAAATTTGGTGTTTTTTTTAAGAATTTGAAAAATTTCTTGATCGAGTTCATCTTGATTGGGCTCTAGAATAAAAGCAACTGTAGGTTTCTTTGTATCAGATGCCGTACTTCCAAAGATAATACTAAATACGATAGGCATAACAAATAGAAAAATGAGGGTCAATGGGGACTTTAATGTTTCTTTTAACTTTAACGTTATAATGGCTAATATTTTATGCATAACGATGCTTCCTTTCAAAAGACATTCTTAATAAAGCAATGATGAAGAAAGCTAGTCCCATACCGCAGCTAAGCAAAAACCCATTTTGAATGTCACTAAAATCAGCACCTGCCATACTTTTCAAAAACATTTGAAGTGCAAGAGAATTAGGTAAAAAATAGCTGATATCAATCACCCATTGTGGGAATAAGTATAAGGGCACCATACTCCCACCTAAAGCAGCTAACACTTGAGTTCCTAAAATCCCCACACTGTTAAACGTTTTTTCTCTATTGATAAAAGAACCAATCAGTACTCCGAAACCCGCAGCATTTAATATAAAACTACATCCGATCATAACAACTGTAAAAGGCTCTCCCCAGTTCACCTTAAAGACAAAGCTAGTAAATAAAATAATGACCGCAAGTTGAATCATACTCATCAAAACAATACCCAATAACTTCCCAACGATGTAACTAGTATTGCTTAATTTTGATACAATCAGCCTTTTGTAAACATCTTCCTCTTTTTCCTCTATCATACTTCCAACTAGAAAAACAACAGTCATTAATAAAAAAAGCACACCCATCCCGCCTGCATAGTATTGGAAGGATGTAATCGGCTGGCTGTTGATCCGAATATTCCTCTCGTTCACCAGTTCTTTTTTCAGTTGATCAGACACGATCTCCACTTCTTTACCTTGATTCAACGGCACCAGAATACGATTCATATGATAATTTTGAAAGAATTGCAAAACCACATTTTCTAGAACTATTTCCTGTAAGTTTGAATTAGGTCCTTTCAAAATATTCAATTGCACATGATCGTGATTTAATAGGCTTTTTTCAAAATTCGGCTTGATGATTATGCCCATTGTAATGTCTCTACTATTTAAATCTTTCTCTAATTGATTTTTCGAGGTAACCTTCACCTCAAATATGTCACTGAGTTCACTCTTAGACAATGTTGAAAGAAACATTTTACTTGTAGCTGACTTATCTTGATCTGTTATTCCTACTCGAAATGAATCCATCCTGACTTCACTATCTTTCTTCATGTTATCTCCAAATGCTGCACCTAAAATAGCAATTAATATGATAGGCATAAAAAAAGTGTAAAAAAGCTTTTCTTATCCCTAAAAAACAATAATAGATCTTTCAGTACAACCCAAATACTCATATGCTCACCTCTATTCGGTCTAGTCTCGTAATTTCTTACCTGTTAAATACAAGAATACATTTTCTAAATTTGGTTCTACAACTTCTGCTGAAATAATTTCCACTTTCATATCTGTTAATACTTGAATTAACTTACTAATAAATTCTTGAGGTTTTTGATCTGATATTTTAAATTTTTGACCTTCGACATTAAAATCTTTTGTAGGGTAGCTTTCTCGAATATACTTACACACTTTTTCAATATCTGCTTTATTATTTTTAATCGTTAAAATTACTTCTCTTTGTTCTTCAACAAGCTTACTTAGTTCAGCAATTGTCCCTAGTGCAACAAGTGATCCTTGATCAATGATTCCAATTTTGTCACATAAGTATTCAACCTCTTCCATATAGTGACTTGTATAAACAATAGTCATTCCATCTTGATTTAACCTTTGGACAGTTTCTAAAATATGATTTCTCGATTGAGGATCTATTCCAACTGTTGGTTCATCCATAATTAAAATTTTTGGCTTATGTAAAATAGCACAACCGATATTGACCCTTCTTTTCATCCCTCCTGAAAATACTTTCACTTTATCCTTTCCTCTATCCTCAAGACCGATTAACTCAAGCGTTTCTTGTACTCTACTTTTTAACTTCTTCCCTTTAAGACCGTACATTTTCCCCCAAAACATTAAATTTTCCTTTGCTGTCAAATCTAAATATAAAGCGATCTCTTGCGGGACAATACCAATCAATTGCTGAGCATGCTTTGTTTCTCTGTTTAGATCGATACCTCCGATTGTAACAGTACCACTTGTTGAACGGATAAGTCCTGTCATGATGCCGATTAGTGTTGATTTCCCTGCACCATTAGGTCCTAATAACCCAAATGCTTCCCCTTTTTTCAAGTGAAAGCTTATCCCCTTTAATATCTGTTTATCCTCATAATTTTTCTTGATGTCATGTACTTTTATCAATCGATATCTCTCCCCTATTCTTCCTATTGAAGCCTTTATGCCGCTCTCTCAAATCAAGATCTATATGATAAATTTATATCATAGTTAAGTGAAATGTATGGTATAATCTTCAACTAAAGATCAATATTTCCAATTCATTCATTATAACATGTTACAAAATTGAGGAAAATAGTATAGGCCAAAGCTTCTCGCTTATTGATGCCGTTTCTCATTAAGATCACCGACGATCACAGCAGAAGCGCCGTGAAACCCTGTCGGGAAAATACCAGAAAGCATCGTCAAATCAAGTATTTTTTCCATCGCCTGATCTTTGTCTGGAAATTTGAACAGCTGGAAAACTGCATTTGAAAAAAAGCTAAACATTTGCAGAACGGTGCCGATATAACGAATAAGCCAGACAGGTATCCTTAATCGACAAACAAATTCCTTATATATACTATCATTCCTTACACACCTGGCTGGCCCCTACATATGAAATGAATGCAAACGGCTCTTTCAAGAAGAACCTTTTCTTTGTTGACATCATGGCGCTTGGATGTCATGAATGCATCGCACGTTAAGAGGCCCTTCTGACGAAGAGCCTCTTTTTTTGACGCTTGTTCATTACCTGGGAAATATTTTCATCATTTTAAGGCTTTGACACAGATGTATGTATCATAGTAATAAACCGAAACTTCTCTAAAGTGATATGCTGAAAATAGACCGCAAATCTCTTGTTCACTGTAAGTTGAAAAAGATTGTGAACATTTTTGTTTCTTCAGCGGCTCCTGATTTTGAAAAGATAAGAATACTTCTCCATCCACTTGAAGAACGCGGTATACTTCTTTCATCACTTGCTCTATATCCGCCAAGTAATAGATGGTTTGCACTGTATACAATTTATTGAATGATCTATCTTCAAAAGGCAAATGTTCAGCCTTTCCAAGAGTGATCACAGCTTTATCCTGCTCTACAAGCTTCTTATTTTTTCTTTTTGCATATTTGATCATATGACGAGAGGCATCCACTCCATATACTTTTCCTCGATCAAGTTTTTCTGCTACTTTTGATAAAGTCATACCTCTTCCAGTGCCAATTTCTAAAATTCGGTCATTTTCTTGTATATTTAAGAGTTGAATCGTCCATTGATTGATATGATGATGATTTTTTTCCATATAGCAGGAAACCCATTTTGAGAACAAGCCTTTTGGTTCCCTCATTTGTTTTCCAATCCAGCTTTGAATCAATGTTAACACCTGCTTTACACCAGTAAATAAAATTATTTACCAATTTTCTTACTTTTTATATCGGCTCTCGCCTAAACAAAAGTTAAGACCTAGTCCTAATTTATTTGTCCTTTATTTAGACGGTACCTTTTTAGAAAATGTTTCGCATGACGCGAAAAAATATTTTAACGAATAGGCATTTTCCTTAATTGTGCTCAGATTGATTTCGTTTTCTGCATGAGCTGCATATTTTATAAATGTATCTTTAGATAAAGGTGGTGCTAGATTATGGGCTTTGGCGGTTATTCTGGAGGATGCTGCGGTGGCTACGGTGGCGGTTTTGCAGGCGGATTCGCGTTGCTTGTTGTACTGTTCATTTTGTTGATCATCATTGGTGCAAGCTGGATTTGCTAATGTAAAAGGAGCAGGAAACGATGACGTTTTCTGCTCCTTTTCTTTAATACCAATAGGTTGGATAATTGTAATTGTACATATAGCGTCTGAACATTTCTTCTTGCTCTCTTTGCATTCGGTATGGATTGCCGTATCCGTGCTTTAAGGAGTGCGGAATGGACGCATACCCGTGTCCCACTGACGGAAACCTCATATATGGTGACATAGACATTCATTGATCACCTCACATTCTCCTTTTACGGTTATCATATGTGCACGTGATCAATGTGGAGCGTGTCTAAACCTGGTCCTTCTCCCTTGTGTAACAATCAAGCATTGCAAGCATCATAAACATGTCAATCTCCTCCTTTTCATCTTTTTCTTTTTCTTCTTAGTTCATATACTTTAGTTGTTTCTGCTTCATTTCTTCATAAAAGGTTTCGACTTGTTGTTCATAAAGAACGGTTTCCATGTCTTTATATTTACGCTGGATCGTCAAAGTAATAAAAAATAAATGGATTGTCATATACGCTCACCTCCCTTAACAGCATACGAAATAGCCCGCAGATCTTCTATATCAGTTGAACTGCAGGTACACAAAAATGCAGCTCGAAAGACAGTGTCTTTCAACCTGCGATGGATGAAGCGTGAAATCCTCGTTTACTTAAACAGTTTTACAGTTTTCAAGCGTGCACCGTAATAGGTAAAGGAAGGACACGAGCTCTTCCACAGGCTGATGACATGGGAAAATTGTAGATTGAATTGATCACAAGTAGATACGAATAACATACCCTTCAGCCTCCTTTACATTTTTAATTACTTTGTAAGTATATCCAGCAAGCACCATTTTGTATACCTGTTTTTAGAAATTTGGATGTTTTTTGTGTTTTTGACTAAATTTATACAGACTTTCTTGTCCGAATTGACCAATACAATGAAAAAAGCCCCCTCATCACATGAGGAGACTTTTCGGATTAATCTTCATCTAGTTCTTGTAGTTTTCTTTGAAAAAAGATCGCACGTTTTACACAAAGAAAAGCTGCTAATAAGAAAACACAATCTACTCCCATCATCAGCATTTTTGGAGATGCTTCAAGGTGCTGATTAGGTAAGATCGTCCCAATATATAAAAAGGTGCTGACAGCAAGCAAAATAAAAGCGTATTGCTTGTAATCTGTCACTAAACCACTCCACTTTTTCTTCACTTGTTTCACCTTCCCGTAGTCAATGTCTATTCATAGCTTAACATAGTGAGAGAAAGCGAGGAGCATGTAAATCTATCCATTCGCTAGCGCGTCCAGCCCTTGTTCGATATCAACTAATAAGTCATCAATATCTTCAAGACCTACAGAAATTCGAATTAAACCATCTGTGATGCCAAGCTCTTCCCTGCGCTCTTTTGGAATGGATGCATGAGTCATTCGAGCAGGAACAGAAATTAAGCTTTCAACTGCTCCAAGGCTTTCTGCTATTGTAAACAGCTTAAGCTGACTTAAAAACACATCGACATTTTCTTCTTTTCCAATATCAAAAGAGATCATACCACCGAAGCCTGTTGCTTGTGTTTTCGCTATGTCGTGGCCCCGGTGAGCGCTTAGACCTGGATAATAGACACGTGTGATTGCTGGATGTTGTTCTAGAAACTCAGCAATATTCTGCGCATTTTGTTGATGAGCTTCCATTCTTAGTCCAAGTGTTTTCATTCCTCTCATGAGAAGCCATGAATCCTGTGGTCCAAGAATCCCACCTGTAGAATTTTGAACAAAGTGCAGTTCTTCACCGAGCTCTTTCGTTGCTGTTACGACAAGTCCGCCCACGACATCACTATGGCCCCCTAAATATTTTGTGGCACTGTGCAGGACAATGTCAGCCCCATATTCAATCGGCTTTTGGAAATACGGTGTGAAAAACGTGTTATCTACAATCATTAAGGTGTTGGCTTCTTTTGTGATGTGGCTGATGGCTTTTAGGTCGGTCATTTTGAGTAAAGGATTGGTCGGTGATTCAATGTAAACGGCTTTTGTTTCTGGTAAAATCGCTTTTTTCACCGCTTCAGGATCACTTGTATCAACAAATGTGGCCCCAATTCCAATACGATTTAGCACCTTCGTAATAACGCGGTAGGTCCCGCCGTAAACATCGTCTGTCAGTACGATATGATCCCCGCTGTTAAATAGCATTATCACTGCTGTAATAGCAGCCATACCTGAACTGAAAGCATAGCCGTTTGCTCCTCCTTCAAGATCACGAATGATCGTTTCCAGTGCGGTTCTTGTTGGGTTCGCTGTTCTAGAATATTCATACCCTGTATGTTCACCTGCTTTTGGTTGCTTATAGGTGCTCACTTGGTAAATCGGTACAGACACGGCTCCTGTTTTTTCATCACCAGTTGTTCCACTATGAATCATCATTGTTTTTGGTTTCATTCTATTTTCCTCCCTCATAAATTCCTTTACTTAAATACCGCTCACTGCTATCAGGAAAAATGGTGACAATGACTGTTCCAGGTGCTGCCTTTTTGGCTTCCTCTAAAGCGGCAAATAATGCGGCTCCAGAGGAGCTTCCAAGCAGAACGCCTTCTTTTTTAGCTGCTTCTTTCACCATTCGGAAAGCATCATCGTCACAGACGGTATAAATCTCATCAAATAAAGACGATTCCATGTAATCTGGAATAAATTCAAGACCAATTCCTTCCGTTCTATGAGGTCCCGGTTCCTCGCCGTTTAAAATCGATCCTTCTGGTTCCACAACAACCGTTTTTAACGCCTCATTTTGCTCCTTTAAATATGCGGCACATCCTTGAAAAGTCCCGCCAGAGCCCGCTCCTGCCACGAAAACATCTATGTTCCCTTGTAAGTCAGACCATATTTCTGGTCCTAGCGTTTTATAGTAAGTCAATGGATTTACTTGGTTTTTAAATTGTAAAACACAATACGCATTTTCAAGGCTTGCCTCTAGTTTAAGTGCTCGATCGATCGCACCCTTCATCCCTTCTTTTCTTGGTGTATGAATAATCTCTGCACCAAGTGCCTTCATGAGTTGTTGCTTCTCTTGACTAAAGTGTTCTGGAACACAGAAAATGGTACGCAATTGATGTTTCCTTGCACTTAACGCAAGCCCGATTCCAGTGTTTCCTGCAGTTGCTTCAATCATGGTTCCGCCTGATCGCAGTTTGCCAGATACCAACGCTTCTTTGATCAGCATGTCACCTAAACGATCCTTAATACTTCCACCTGGATTCATCATTTCAAGCTTTGCATAGACATCAACACCTGCCGGAACGCCAATCCCTGACAGCTTTAAAAGTGGTGTGTGACCAATTAATTCCGTTATATCCTTTATGACAGCCATATTATATCCCTTCCTTTGCATGGAAAAGAAGGGGGGAACCCTTCTTTTATTGTGTTTGCTTTATCATACGCAGGACAAGATCTGTTGAGTGAATCGCTGCTTGCTCAAGAAATTGATCAAAGGAGATATTGGATTCTTTCCCCGCAATATCTGATAGCGCTCGAACAACGACAAATGGCGTTCCAAACAGCTGACAAACTTGCGCGACGGCTGCTGCCTCCATTTCCACCGCATATAGCTCTGGAAACTTCTCTCTTACAAACGCTACACGATCTGGATCATTCATAAACGAATCTCCTGTTGCAATCGTTCCTTTTGACACTTGAATATGATCGATCTCTAAAGCAGATTCCTCTGCTATCTTCACAAGCTTTTCATCTGCCATAAAAGCAGCTGGCAATCCTGGCACTTGTCCATATTCGTAATCAAAGGTCGTCACATCTACATCATGATGTCTGACATCTGTCGATATGACAATATCGCCCACATTTAATGAGTGATGGAAACCGCCAGCAGATCCTGTATTGATCACATAATCTGGCTGAAAGCGGTCAAGCAGAAGTGTTGTGCTGACCGCCGCATTCACTTTTCCAATCCCTGATTTTAATAAAATGACTTCTTTATTTTCATAAACACCTGTTGTAAATTCACACCCAGCGATGTTTTCTTGTGTAGCATTCTTTAGTTGATCTCTTAAAATCGTGACTTCTTCTTCCATTGCACCTATTACTGCGATTTTCAAATCAAAAACATCCTTTCATTTCCTTTTCTTCGCTTCTACGATCCAAACAAAATCATTCATTTGATGAAAGGACGTGCTAAAACCTTCTTCTTCTAAGATTTGCTTTAACACATCAATGGATGGATAGTATTCCGTTTCTAAATCCTCTGCAAGCTGATCGAATCCAGCAGCTTTCGCTTTGTCGATTTCAGCTTGGTGTGCTGCTTGATTTTGAAACATTGTATCAGCAAAGACTATTTTACCACCTGAGTGAAAGATGTTGCTATAGATGTGAATGGCTTGTTTTTTTTCTTCGTCCGTTAAATGGTGGAATGCATATGAGCTGACGATCGTATCCGGCTCAAAAGGTGGCTCTGGAAATGATAAAAAGTCACCATCATAAAACACATTTGGTATTCCCTTTTGAAGAGCCGCTTTCTTCATGGCGTTTGATGGTTCAACGCCAAACACTTTCTTATCTTCTCTAAGCAATGCCGCCGTTAGGTTGCCCGTGCCGCTTCCAAACTCAAGAACATATTGACCTGAACGTTCCACAATCTCTTTTAGAATGGCCGGATACCGGCGAAACACTTCTTTATACTGCTCGTCATGACCACTTACGGTGTCATCATAAGACTTAGCCCAATGATCAAATAAAGAAAGAAACTCACGTCCCATTTTCTTCCCCTCCACTTTATCTATTTATTCATATATGTATAGTATGTTTTATTCCGTCCTAAAGTTCCCATTCTACCATATCTTCTGTTTCTTTCCTACTAAAAAATACTGGGAGGAACAAAAGATCGAAAAACATATTAAACATAATCAGGCGAACCTGTTGACCGTTCATCAGTGGGCCTTCAGACGACTGTTATGGATGACCTGATTCTGTACATAGCAGTTGTTCATTTTAAAGCGAATGTCTAAATAAAAAAGATAGCATGTACTAAGAGCATGTACGCTATCTTTTTTTCATGTTTATTTTAATTTTTCAACCTTCACTGGTTTCCAGCCTTTTTCATCCACCCACGTAATTTCCACGCGGTAGCGTTGACCTGTCGATTTATCACGGATGGTTCCTTTTGCATCTTGAGGTCCTCCGTTATTTCCTAACCAAATAACAGTCATTTGATCTTCTGATATCCCTGTCGCATAGGACATGGCTTTGATCATTTCTTTCCAGTCTGTTGAGTTAGAATCATAGGTTGCTGTATGTGAACCGGATTGCTCTGTTCCGACAGGATCCCAGTCATCGTTTTCGTATGTTTTGTCTACGTCACTCGTTTTGCCACCATCTGTTTCTTTGGCGTCTTTTAACGCATCTTTGTTTGGCTGATCTTCATCATCCGTTTTCTTTATATCGTCGTCTTGATCAGATGCATCATCTTTTTTTTCGTCTGATTCATCTGAAGTATCTTTATTTTGATCTTTCACATCTTCTTCTGAGTTTTGTTTATTTTCACTCGATGCAGGTGCCGTTTTTGATGGTTCATTCGCTACATCTGTATCTATCGGTTTATTAAAAATTAACAAACTCGAAGCGACAACCAAAATAAGCACCACAACAATACCAATTAATATGTTAAGCACCATATTAGCCTTTCTGCGCTTATCACGATGTTCAAATCGAGAATTTCTACTCAAAATCTCTGCACTCCTTTGCCTCTGTTCCCTAAGTCGTTACTATTCTAACATGACATGAAGGGATGTTCTATGTCTGTTTCTTTTCAATTTTATTGACCTTTTTTACAATATCATAAAACGCATCATTTGTCTTAGCCCGGCCACTTACCTCATCAAGGTGAACGACCACAAGGGCGTATTTTGGCTTTTCCACCGGAAAATATCCAGCAAACCACTTATGATAAAGTGGATTCCCCTTTTTGTCTTTACTGCCGGTTTGTGCAGTGCCTGATTTCCCCGCCACATCGAATGGCAAATCTTGAAATCTTCTTCCTGTTCCTTTGTCAGACGTCACCACCTGTCTTAAGTACTTTTGCAACTTTTGAGCTGTATAGCGGTCAATGCTTTCTCCTTCAACTCGTTTGTTTTGAAAGGATAGCATCGTTGTTCCGTTTCGATATAGCACTTTATCTGCAATTTTCACTTCTTTTCGTTCTCCGCCTCTTGCGATCGCTGCCATCATATTGGCGATTTGCAAAGGAGTCGTTTTGACATTTTTTTGGCCTATCGCTGTTTGTGCAATGGCTTTTTCGACATGCTTGTCTCTTTTATCTCCCCACACGCTGCCTGTTTCTTCACGATCAAACTGTTTGAATTGATGCTTATGGTATACATCACCTTCCCAGCCAGCTCGATCAAGAAGTCCAAGCTTTGAAGCCGTCTGTTCGATGATTTGATGATCTGTTTGAATGAGCTGATCGGCGAGTGTCGCAAAGGTATAATTACAGCTTTGTGCAAAGCTCTCAGACAGATTCAGCACTTCCTGTTTTCCTTCTGGCTCACCATATAAATTCTTTCGACAATCATACATGGTTTGTGGCTTGTCGAGATTTTTTTCAATCGCTGCGGCAAGCACAGCAGTTTTAAATACGGAGCCTGGTGCAATGGCTGTCAGCATGTAATTTCTTGCCTCATGCCGGTTTTTACTTGTGACATTTGGAACACTCGCCATGGCCAGCACACTGCTATTTTGAATGTCGAGTAGAACAGCTCCGCCTTTTTTAACGCCTTTTTCTTTGAGAACATTCTCCATTTCGGCTTGCATGTCTTCATCCATTGTTGTCTGAACTTGCAGCGGATAAAACGAATGAGCTTCTGCTGTATATTTGACGTCCATTCCAAACAAAGGGTTTCCCCTTCCGTCCACATGATATAACAATTTTGTGTCTTGCTCAGGTAATAGAAATTCGTCAAATGTACTTTCCAGCCCGAATGTACCAATCTCTGTTCGGATTGAAAGCTCTTTTTTGTCAGGATAACGTCTTCTTAACAATTCTGGGTTCTCGCTTGTGAAGCCTAATGTGTGAAGTGCAAGTCTTTTTTTGTCCTTCTCTTTCATATATACGCCATACACACCTGAATATTTCATCTCATTGATATCTTTCAGCTTTTTTTTTGTGATGTCATCCTTTAAAATAAGAGGTTTTTTCGTTTCTGTTAGCTTCTTTTTAAGTTCGTCTTGTTCCATCCCGAGAATAAAGGCGGTTTGTATTAAATGAGGAAGATCATATTGCAGAAAAGGAAATAAGATGACCGCTGGCTGTTCTTTTGTTAGAAGTGCTTGGCCGTTTCGATCTAAAAACTCGCCGCGTCCATCTGAAATTACCACTTCTTCTGTTCGCTGTCTGACACTTTCTTGTATCAAGTTGATATCAAGCTTAGAAAAAGATTCTGTGAAAAATAGCTGAATTTCTGCCAATCTAATGAGCAGACCGAGCAATAGGATAAAAATAATGGCACCTGTCCATTGAATTCTTCTTTTTTTGCGCATAAAAACACCTCGTCCCTATTGTGGACGAGGTGTTTATCGTATAAACGTGATTATGAAATTTTTACAATTTGGACGAACATTTCTCCTCCAGGTGTTTGAACGGTTACTTTGTCATCTACTTGTTTACCTAACAGGCTTTTCGCAATCGGTGAGTCGTTTGAAATCTTGCCTTCAAATGGATCAGCCTCTGCACTTCCTACAATCGTATATGACTCTTCTTCTCCGTCCGGTAATTCAACGAATGTCACGGTTTTACCAAGTGAGACAACATTTGAGTTGCCCTCATCCTCAATAATTTTGGCATTGCGAATCATATTGTCAAGCGTGGTGATACGACCTTCTACAAACGCTTGCTCTTCTTTAGCAGAATCATATTCAGAGTTTTCAGAGAGATCACCAAAGCTTCTAGCAATTTTAATACGCTCTACAACCTCTTTACGTTTAACCGTTTTCAAATATTCAAGCTCTTCTTCTAGTTTATGCTTTCCTTCTTCTGTCATTGGAAATACTTTCTCTTGTGCCATGAATCATTCACTCCTTCTATTAATCCTCATCATACATACTTTCTGTATGTGAGTGACGACTGAAATATACAAGAATGAGGACATGTTGAAGCCCTCATTCTTTCTGTCCCATATTCGTAAAAGTCCATCTTACATGGCGTCCCTTTTAGATGCAACTATTATGCCTTTTATCAGACAAGATCAGTAGCAATCTAAAGATGATCTATCTTCATCGCACAAACTGTGGAAAGGCACAGGAAGCTCCTGTACCTCGTTTGGCCATTTCGATCATATGTAGAAGAATAGTTTATCCATTCTCCATCTTCCAATACATAATATGGTCAGTGTACGATATGTCTATGTTATATTATTACAAAATTTCATTTTGATCAAGAATTGTTTGAAAACGTGTTAAGACAAGTTTCGTGACTGTATTGTAAGATCCTGAAAAGACCTTTAGAATGTAAGGGGCTTAGAGTGTTGACAAAGGGCTAAAATGATCTTTATTTTAAGCCCTTTGTCTTCTTTTCAGCGTGATTGAAAACCTTTGAAGTCTAGGAAGGACGAGTACTGGAGCGGAGCAAATTTTAGATTCGTGAGCACATGCACGCAGGGCTGACAACGAATGCGAGGGTTTGTCTACACGCTGAGACCTTTAAAATGTAAAGGTCTTTTTCTTCATCACCGTTTACTCTGCTCGGTTTTGAAGAATCGTTTGGATTTTTGTCACCATGAGGTCAATTGCCACATGATTTTGGCCGCCTTCTGGGATGATAATATCGGCGTATCGTTTTGACGGTTCAATGAATTGATTATGCATCGGTCTCACAACAGATACGTATTGTTCAATCACGGAATCAATAGACCGGCCTCTTTCTTTCGTATCACGTAAAATACGGCGAATGATCCGAAGGTCTGCATCTGTATCCACATACAGTTTAATATCCATTAAGGTTCTAAGACGTTCATCTTCAAGCACAAAGATGCCTTCAACGATGATGACATCCTTTGGTTCAACATGTACAGTCTCTTCTGAACGTGTATTTAGTTTAAAATCATAAATTGGTTTTTCAATGGATTCGTACCTTAGCAGCTGTTCCAAATGCTCAATCATCAGGTCATTGTCGAATGCAAGCGGATGATCATAGTTCGTGAGCAAGCGCTCTTCAAATGGCATGTGACTTTGATTTTTGTAATATAAATCTTGCTGAAGCATGAGGATCGAATGTCCTTTAAATTTTTCATAGATAGAATTGGTGACGCTCGTTTTCCCTGAACCCGAGCCGCCAGCGATCCCAATCACCACTGGTTTTCTCCCCATGGGCCTGTTATTTCCCCTTTCTCATCATGTTGCTAGGGTATACTTTTTGATCAAGCTTAAATTTTACGATTTGCAGTGGATTACGGGCGGCATCTAGCTTGTTTCCTTTTTCGTCCCAAATGGTATCGATTTTGCATGTGAAATTCTCAATTTCTGGGCCAAAGAATTCGACTTCATCGCCAGCTTTAAAGAAGTTACGCTGCTGCAATGTCACCATTTGTTCTGTTTCATCATAATGAAGAACGAGACCTGCGAAGTCAAATGTTGTTTTCTTTCCATGAATACCAAACATTTGTTCATCCGTTCCTGGTACTCCTTCGTAAAAGGCAGGTGCTGTGTCACGGTTTGCACATTTGTCTAATTCATCTAACCATTCTTGCTGAATGACAAAATGGTCTGGGTCTGCACAATAGGCATCGATGACTTTACGATACACACTCACAACAGTTGCCACATAATGAATCGATTTCATCCGTCCTTCGATCTTTAAGCTGTCAATCCCCATCTCGATCATTTGAGGAATGGATTCAACAAGCTTTAAGTCTTTTGGACTCATAGCAAATGGTGCGTCTTCTTCACCGAATAATGGTGATTCTTCAGACCCTTCTAGTTTATAAAGGTCATAATCCCAGCGGCAAGATTGACAGCAGCCTCCGCGGTTAGAATCTCTCGCTGTCATATGGTTACTGAGCACGCATCGACCAGAATAAGCAATACACATTGCACCGTGAATGAACGTTTCGATTTCAATATCGACCTTTTCTTTCATTTCTCTAATTTCTAGCGCACTTGTTTCACGTGCAAGCACCACACGCTCAAGTCCTTCTTCCTTCCAAAACTGAACAGCTTTCCAATTTGAAAGAGATTGCTGCGTGCTTAAGTGGACTTCCAGCTTTGGTGCCACACGTTTGCACGTTTCAATGATCAGCGGGTCAGCGACAATAATTCCCACTACACCAGCGCCTTCAATCGCTTGAAGGTATTCTTCTAGCCCGTCCATGTTTTCATTATGGGCGAAGATATTCGTTGTCACATAAATACGAGCACCGTATTGATTTGCAAATGCCACGCCTTCTGCCATTTCTTCGATTGAAAAGTTATCTGCATTTGAGCGAAGTCCAAATTCTTTCCCTCCTATAAAGACGGCGTCTGCTCCGTAATGTACAGCAATTTTCAGCTTTTCCAGGTTTCCTGCTGGTGCAAGCAGCTCTGGTTTTTTTGTAATGACACGTTTTCCGTCGATCATTTCAGAAATTCCATCCTTTAAAAGTGCCATTTCCTGTTCCTCCTCTTATGTTAATAAACCGTTTCTTTAAAGAAGAATCCTGTATCAATCGAACGATTGACTGGCTGAATGTCTTCAATACGTTTCACCCAATCATTTTTCTGATCTTCATAGGCCTCTTTGTCAGTCGTAAGCAAATCAATTGCTTTTCTATATAAAGACGTCACCTCTATCATATAAGAAAGTGACTTTAACATTCCGTCAATTTTAAATGAGTCAATGCCTGCGTCGACAAACTCTTCTAATTCATCAATCATACACACATCATTTGGACTCATAATATGTGTGCCGTTTGCATCCTCAAAAATAGGGTATTTGTTTTGACGCTCTTGGTCATGAAGGAATAATCCTTCCTCCATATTTCTGCCTTCCACATCCATTTGTTTGCCTTGGTATTCAAAGTAGTTACCAATCAGCGAACGTTTCGATTGGAACATACAAGTCATGCCATGAACTTGAATTTCAAGCTCCACTTCAGCGTTTTCTTTGATGTCGATCACGCTATCCATATTCAGCTCTTTGGCAAGAACAGCACGCGTTGCGCCTTTTCTGCCCCAGTAGTTACAAGTGAAATAGTTTGTCCCAGTCGTTTCTGTACTCCAGTGAAGATTCAGGCTCACACCTGTTTCCTTTGCAGCCATGATCACTGCTGGGTCTCCAAAGACGACACCATCCACGTTTAATGCATCGAGAAAGGTTAAATAATCTCCAAGCAGTTGAACACGGTCATTATGAAAAATTGCATTCATGGCTACATACACTTTTTTATGATGAGCATGCGCAAGCTGAACCGTTTGCTCCACATCTTCTCTTGAAAACTCGCCTGTAAGACGAATACCGTATGTTTGTTCGCCTATTAAAAATGCGTCAGCGCCAGCCTCGATTAATGGCAGGATATCCGACACCTTGCTTGGCGTCACAAGCAATTCTGGTTTTTTCATGATTGGTCACCTCTTTTTGTACTTATAGCGATCCCATCTCCAACCGGAATGATACACGTTTGGAAGTCAGAGTTTGACATTAGCCATTGATTATATCGATCAATTTTTCCAATTAATTGTTTTTTCCGTTTATCTTCAGTTTCTTCTTCATAATTTGTCGCTACTAAACCTTTGAATAATACATTGTCCGTAATAATCATTCCGTTATCTGCCAGCATAGGCTCAAACAGCTCAAAAAAGCGTTTATACTGCCCTTTTGCCGCATCAATGAAGATCACATCATATGGCGCCATCGTCTGAACAGTTTTAGCCGACTCCATGGCATCACCAAAGAACACATGTATTCTTTCTTTTAACTGTAATTCTGCAATGTTCCGTATCGCTTCTTCATAGCGTATTTCATTTCTCTCAATCGTGTAAACCTCTGCATCTGGCAGAGCTGTAGCCATTCTAATTGCCGAATAGCCAATCGCTGTCCCAATTTCAAGAATTTTCTTCGGTTTTTTCATAGAGAGCAGTTGCAGTAAGAGCTCGATGCTCACCTTTTCTATAATTGGAACATGATGCTCTTTGGCATATGCCTCTAATTGAACGATTGCATCAGGACCTGATGGAATTAAGTTTTCAATATAAGCATTTATTTGATCATCTTCGAGTGTCATTATATGTCTAGCTCCTTCATGACCTGAAAAAGAAGAGTCCTGCTTGCCTGCAGCTCTCTTTCTCGTCAATCTTTCGTTCATCTAAGTAAAAACAACCCGATATATTTTACCACAAAGACGTGGTAATTGCGAACCTATAAAATGGGGATTGCAACGAAAAAACTGCAGGCAATCTGGCTATTGTCTACAGTCTTTTTCCCTCACATGCGTTAATTGCTGCCTGTGATGTATTTCTCTTTCGCTTTGTTATGCTCATTTAACGTTTTGGTAAACACGACTTCTCCGTTTTTCTTTGCAAGGAAGTAAACAAAATCCGTTTTCTCTGGATGCAGTGCTGCTTTCCAAGAGGATTCACCAGCATTTGCAATTGGTCCAGGAGGCAGCCCTCTATTTGTATACGTATTATAAGGAGATTTCACCTTGAGATCTTTGTAAAAGACGCGGGATTTATGCTCACCAAGTGCATAAAGAACCGTTGGATCTGTTTGAAGCGGCATATCCTTTTTCAAGCGGTTATAAAACACACTTGAGATTTTTGCCCGATCCGCCTTTTCTGTTGCTTCCATTTCAATCAGTGATGCCATCGTTAACATATCGTGTATGGACATATTTCTCTTTTTCATGTCCTTTTCATACATTTTGACGTATTGATCCGTTTGTTTAATCATCGTGTCTATGATCGTTTCGAGAGATTCATCCTCACGATAAAACGGATACGTAGCAGGGAATAAATATCCCTCTAACGGATGCTTGACCTGTTTCTCTTCCACTTGTGATGTCACCGTTTTCGGGTATTTTTTCATCAATTTTTTGATAAAAGTTGGATCATCTAGCATCTCTTCAACTTCCTTCGCTGAAAAATCCGTCTGGTTTGCAATAATCGTTGCAATATCAGACAGCTGTTTTCCTTCAGGAATCACAAGCTGAAAGGCATAATCAGTACCGTCAGAGGTAAGCTTTTGGATGAGCTGGTCGGCGTCCATTGTTGGGTTCAAATGAAAGTATCCTGCTTTAAAGCCGGAAGCATTTTTGTATTTTGCATAATAAGTGAAAATCGTGTCATTCGAAATGAGCCCATTTTCTTTTAAAATGCCCCCAATCTCACGGACAGAAGTTCCATTTGGAATATGGATATTAATCGTTTGTTTGCTTTTTTGATCGACCGGTCCGAGTGCTGATTTAACATATATCAAGCCTGATAATGCTGCAATGATGATGACAGCAATTACTGATAACAGGACGATCCCCATTTTTCTTTTGAAAAATGGTCGTTTCTTTTGTTCTGAAAACATGCATGGCCCTCCTCACATCTAGCTTTTATAGTACATGATTCGACGGAGTTCGGCAATTACTTGCTCATGCATCTCATGACAGAACTTGACATAACACGGCTAAACCAACACCACCTCCGCTGCCAATGGCAGCCACGACATAGCTTCCTTTCGGTAAGGCGCGAGCTTCGTAAAATAACCTCACCATCATAGCAGCTCCCGATGCGCTGTATGGATGCCCAAGGCAAAGGGCACCACCTCTTCTATTGATCCGGTCATAAGATATACCTAAAGTCCGGGCAATAAGCGCCACTTTCAGCGCAAACGCTTCATTGATTTCAAAAAGCGCCACATCCTCAATCTTCATCTGCTCCTGATGTAAGAGCTTCTTGATGGCATCGATCGGTGAGGCAGCAGGATAATGCGGATGCATTGCCGTCACAGCACTTCCGACATAACGTAACATATGCCTTAAGCCTTTCTCCTCTGCTTCAGTTCTTCCCATGACAACGACTGCGGCTGCGCCATCTGCTTCTTTGCAGCTATTGGTCACGGTCACCGTCCCTTTTGCTGGTAAAAAGACAGGCTTCGCTCGCTTCATCAGGCTTTCAATCGGTCTGATTTTAGCCGCCGCTTCATCTGCGCTCTTCCCGCCAATTGGGACAATCTCTTCCGAATATGTTCCATGCTTGAATGCGTCTATACTTCTTTCCCAGCTTAAAAGCGCATAGTCATCTTGTTCTTTTCTTGTGACAGAAAATCTCGACGCAGTCAGCTCTGCCGCTTCTCCCATATGAGGATCTCCTAACCATTCCGGAGAAAAGCGGGCTCTTTCTTTCATTGGAGATCCGGAAATGCTTTCAGTCCCTCCAGCAATATACATCGAACCCTCCCCCGATTGAACCATTACACAAGCTGTTCTGATCGCTTCAAGGCCAGAGGCACATTGCCTATCAATGGTCATGCCCGGAATGTTTACAGAAAGGCCTGCTTCTAATGAAGACAGACGGGCAATGTTTCCGCCACCCCCTACCACATTGCCTAAAATCACGTCATCTGGTTTCATCGCCTGCGACAAATGCTGAATGAGGGGAGCTGCTAAATGCTCTGGTCGATAATCCTTTAGACATCCATTTTTGTAGCCAAAGGGTGTTCGTTTTGCTTGAACTATGACTGCTTGCATGACAATTGTTCCTCTGCCCACTTTTTCATGCTAGCACGTGCAATTTTTCCGCCGGATGTTTCAATCATTTGGTCGATGACCAGCCATTTTTTTGGTACTTTGTAAGACGCTAGTTTTTCTTTAACCGCTTCCCGAATGGTTTTCGTCTGCTGAACCTTTTCAATAATGGCAACAGGGATTTCACCCCAATAAGGATCAGGGAGTCCAATCACGATTGACCGCTCTACCTCCGGCTGCTTATTTAGCACACGCTCGATTTCCTCTGGAAAAATATTAAGTCCTCCATAGACGATCATGCCATTTTCCCGGCCGCTCATATACAAATATCCATCTTCGTCCAGCCACCCCATATCATAGACTGTGAGCCACTCCTGTGGCGGCTTTCCCTCGTGTAAATAGCCCGAAAAAGACATCGGACTTTTCACATAAATTCTGCCTGTTTCATATGGCTGACATATGGTTTGGTCAGCACTTCTCACTTCAACTTGAACTGTAGAGAAAGGACGTCCGACAGAATGAGGTTTTTGCAGAAAGTCGTCTGAAGATAAATAGGAGACAAAGCTTAACTCTGATGTCCCATAGAAATCAAAAAATGTGACGTGGGGATAGTTGGTGACTAGTTGTTTTTTTGAAGAGATTCCCCAATCCGCCCCGGATGATATGACTAGAAGTGGATGGTCTCCAAAAGCATCAATCTTCAGTAAAGACTCTGTCATTGTAGGGACAGTATAAATAGCAGTAATGCCTTCTCTCTCTAAAACTTTTTTTCCTTTTACTGGAGAAAATTTCTCTAGCAATGTCACTGTGCCTCCAAAGTAAAGTGTACTAATGGCACCATATAAAAAATGAGAGGATAAGAGTGTGCCTAAAATGAGAACATGATCTTTATGAGTGATTCCAAAGGCAGAGGCCGTCATTTGAAAACTCTCTATCCATGAATGCTGACGCCTGATAAAGGCTTTGGGCGATCCAGTTGATCCTGAAGTAAATCCCATATAAAAGACAGGGTCTTCCTTGGTATCGTGTTTGTTCGTTTGAACGGTTGTCATCAGGTTCATTCTTTCTTCCCATTCAGATAAAGAAAACACAGGCATGTCTAACTTGTTCTTTTCAAATCTTTTCATAAATCGATCGTCAATAATGACTAGATCTGATTGACTTAACAAGAGCTTTTCTACACATTCTACATGACGCCATCTCGGGTCAAGAGGAACGGCTGTCCAGCCTGCGGCAGCAGCGCCAGCAAACATTTGTAGAAACGGAACACCATTTGATAATAAAAAAGCGACTCTTTTTTGCTGATGAGCCGTTTCTTTTAACCACTGTGCTGATGTCTCCACACGCTCATGCCATTCTTGATAGGTGATGCTCTCTTTTTCATCTATGATAGCGATATGATCAGGCTTGATGTTTGCATGAGCCGCATAGTTTTCAGTTATTTTGATCAAACCACTCGCCTCCCTTGATGTATGTCCCTTTTTCCATAGGACATCGCTTGGATGATTTTTACCGTGAAAACAGCACACATTCCAGCTTTGATAAGGTCACCTGGTATATAAATCAAACTGAGCAGTGCTGCTTGTGTGACCTTTATTTGCATCATCATGGCCTGAAAGGGAATGCCGCATAAATACAAAATACTGATACTGCATACGGCATATATCATAAAAAGACGCAAAGCAGTTACTTTTTTCAGCCGATTCAGCCACAGGCTAATCATAAAGGCAACTACTGGATAAGCAAGTAAAAAGCCGCCGCTTGGCCCAAAAAAGACACTCATCCCGCCTCTCCCTCCAGACAAAAGCGGAGCGCCTGATGCTACAATCAGAAGAAAAAGAAGTAAACTGATTAGCGCTTGTTTTGGCTTTAACAGACCCCCTGCAAGCAAAAGACCCGCGGTTTGCAACGTGATCGGTACAGGTGTAAACGTAAGTAAAATAGGCGGGATCAATCCTAACATCCCCATAACTGCAGTCATTAACGCCATTTGCATCATATCTTGAATTTTCAACATTCATGCCCCTCATTGGATTCTTTGATAAAAATAGAGTAAAAGTTCCAGTTATATATGTCAACAAAAAAATGAAATAAGTTAACATAAAAGATGTGAAAAAGACCTGTGAAAAAGATCACTCAGATCATGTTCACAGGCCTTTTGTTTGTTCTATTCTGCGTCTTCTTGATCTAAGAACGTATTTAACGTTTCTTCAATCATGTCCCACTCTTCATCAGTTTCAATTGGCTCTAGCTCGCCATCTTCGCCGTCTTCGTTCGGTGTGAAGCTTGATGCATGGATTTCAATTTCTTCGTTGTCTTGCTCAGAAATTGGGTAGTAAAGAACATATGATTTGTTAAAATGGTCGCTTTCAAAAGTAAATAGTACTTCGCAAAGCTGTTCATTTCCATTATCATCAACGATTGTAATTTGCTTTTCTCCGTGTTCCATTTGATTCACCTCATTTTAATTTAAACTGTCTAAATACCCTTGGAGGATCATGACAGCCGCCATTTTATCAATGACTTTTTTACGCTTTTGTCTGCTCACATCTGCTGAGATGAGCATTTTTTCTACTGCCACCGTAGACAGACGCTCGTCCCAAAGCACAACAGGAACATTGTACGTGTTTTTTAACACTTTCGCAAATGATTGGCTAACCTCTCCTCTTGGACCGACCGTACCATTCATATTCTTAGGAAAGCCAAGGACGATTTTATCCACCCCGTATTTCGCAATGATGTCAGACAGGCGACTGAGACCAAAGTCTCCGCCTGCTTCATCAATTTTAATTGTTTCAATCCCTTGTGCTGTCCATCCCATTTCATCACTGATCGCAACACCAAGGGTTTTCGTGCCTAAATCTAAGCCTAAAATTCTCATGTTTACGCCTCTTTATGTGTCTCTAAGTACGATTTAACCAATTCCTCAATTAATTCGTCTCGTTCTAGTTTACGAATTAGGTTGCGTGCATCCTGATGTCTTGGAATATAAGCAGGGTCGCCTGACAGCAAGTATCCGACAATTTGATTGATCGGGTTGTATCCTTTTTCTTGAAGTGCGTCATGAACTGTGATGAGCACTTCATTCACATTGGTTTCAGCTGAATCATCAGAGAAGTTAAACTTCATTGTCTTATCAAATGAACTCACTGCTTCTTGCACCTCTCTTCCAACATTCGACTAGCAAGCTTTTTTCTAACCGCTCATCTAATACCTTATTCTACACTACATTGACAGATTATAAAACGGATTTGACAGATTCTTTCACAGTTGCCAGTGCTTCTTCAAGCTTTTCTGGTTGTTTTCCACCTGCTTGAGCCATATCTGGACGGCCGCCTCCGCCTCCACCGCAGATTTCTGCTGCCTGCTTGACAAGCTTCCCTGCATGAAGACCTTTTTCGATGACGTTTTTTGTCACACCTGCTGAAATGTTTACTTTTCCATTTTGAACCGCTCCGAGTACGATGACAGCTGACCCTAATTTCGCTTTTAAGTCATCTACCATTGTTCTTAAATGATTCATGTCTTTAGCATTGACTTTTTCAGTTAACACTTTTACTCCGCCAACATCTGTTACTTTTTCTAAAATAGAGCCTGCTTCTGCCTGACTTAATTTCGCAAGAAGAGATTCGTTCTCTCGTTGAGCCTCTTTTAAGTCTTCCTGTAATGATACGATTCGTTTTGGTACATCTTTCGTATTTGACTTAAGCTCGCTAGCCGCCTTCTCTAGAATAGCAAGCTGGTCATTTAATTCTCTATAGGCGCCTTTACCAGTTACAGCCTCGATACGGCGTGTTCCAGCACCAATACCCGATTCAGATGCAATTTTAAACAGACCGATTTCCGCAGTATTTTGCACATGGCAGCCGCCGCATAGCTCAATGCTGTAATCGCCTACTTGGACAATGCGGACAATATCGCCATACTTCTCGCCAAACAACGCCATTGCGCCCATTTCTTTTGCTTCAGCAATAGGTTTTAAGTCAATTGCAACAGAAATACCTTCCCAAATCTTTTCGTTTACGATTTTTTCAATCTGTGACAATTCTTCTTTTGTCACTTGTCCAAAATGAGAGAAATCAAAGCGAAGTCTGTTTTCATTCACCAAAGAGCCTGCTTGGTTCACGTGGCTGCCTAATACATCTTTCAGCGCCTGATGCAAGAGATGAGTCGCTGTATGGTTTTTCACAATGCCTTTTCGAAGAGCTGATTTCACTTCAGCAATCACTTCAAATCCTTTTTGGACCGTGCCGCTTACGACCAATCCTTCATGGACATGCTGACCATTTGGCGCCTTTTTCACATCTCTAATTTCAATGATGGCTTCTGCACTTTTTAATATCCCTTTATCTGCAACCTGTCCGCCGCTTTCTGAATAAAAAGGAGTTTCATCTAATAAGATTTGCACCGTGTCTCCTTCATGTGCTTCTGCAACCATTTCACCATTTTGAAGTAATTCAATGATCCGGGATGTCGTAGTTAAATTTTCATAACCAACGAAGGTACTCTCTACTTTAATATCACCTAGAGCACCTCCTTGAACCTTCATACTGCCGACATCTTGTCTTGCATTTCTTGCACGTTCACGCTGCTTCTCCATCTCCGCTTGGAAGCCATCTCTATCGACTGTCATGTTCTCGTCTTCTGCATATTCTTCTGTCAGCTCGACAGGGAATCCATATGTATCGTAAAGCTTAAAAACATCTTGACCTGAAATTTGGGAGCTGCCTTTATCTCTTTCTTTTTTGATCACTTCTGACAAAATGGCTAACCCTTCATTCAGTGTTTCATGGAAACGTTCTTCTTCATTTTTGATCACTTTCGCAATAAATTCTACTTTTGCTTGTACATCTGGATAGAAATCCTTCATGATCTCAGCGACAACTGGTACAAGATCATACATAAATGGACGGTGGATATGGATGGTTTTTGCATAACGCACAGCACGGCGCAGCAAACGTCTTAATACATATCCACGGCCTTCATTGGAAGGAAGCGCTCCATCACTTACGGCAAAGGCAACAGTCCGAATGTGGTCAGCAATGACTTTAAATGATATATCCTTTTCCTTCGTTTCTCCATAGCTTTCTCCAGTGATTGTTTCCACCGCACGAATAATTGGCATGAATAGGTCTGTTTCAAAGTTCGTAGGGACGTTTTGAATGACAGATACCATTCGTTCAAGCCCCATCCCTGTATCAATGTTTTTCTTCGGTAGTGGTGTGTAAGTACCATCTGGATTATGGTTAAATTCAGAAAAAACGAGATTCCACACTTCTAAATAACGCTCATTTTCTCCCCCTGGATATAATTCCGGATCATTAATATCGCTACCGTATGCTTCACCGCGGTCATAGAAAATTTCCGTATTGGGTCCACTTGGTCCCTCGCCAATATCCCAAAAATTTCCTTCAAGGCGAATGATGCGTTCTTCAGGTACACCAATTTTATCTCTCCAAAGAATATACGCTTCTTCATCCTCTGGGTGTACAGTAACAGATAACAAATTCGGGTCAAAACCAATCCACTTGTCACTCGTTAAGAATTCCCATGCCCAATCAATTGCCTCTTCTTTAAAATAGTCACCAATAGAGAAGTTGCCAAGCATTTCAAAGAACGTATGATGGCGGGCCGTTTTCCCAACATTCTCAATATCGTTCGTACGAATGGACTTTTGCGCATTACAAATACGCGGATTGTCAGGAACCACACGGCCATCAAAGTATTTCTTTAATGTGGCTACCCCGCTGTTAATCCATAAAAGTGTTGGGTCGTCATGCGGCACGAGGGACGCACTCGGTTCTACAGCATGTCCTTTTTCTTTAAAAAAGTCTAAAAACATTTGACGTACTTGAGCAGAAGTTAAAGTTTTCATTCAAAAATCCTCCCTTTTCATTTCATCAATCTCACACAAACGAAAAAACATCCCCCCCTATGCAAGCATAAAACTACTTACACAGGGACGAGATGCTCTCGCGGTACCACCCTGATTATAGACATGTTCGTCTATCACCTTCACATCCGATAACGCCGGATAAGAGCGGCAGTGTTTATCTGCACTCGGGACTAGCTTCCGTTAAAGGTCTGATAAGGCTTTTCTCAGCAAAATAAAGCCTCTCTCTGCAACAGCTTTTTAACGTACTCGGGTCCGTCATTGAATTCAATATGTATGAATCGAAATTATTATAGACAACTCGGCTCGTCTTGTCAATGAACGCTTCGTCTCATGTGGATGTATTGGAGAATGATCACCCTGATAATAGCGGCGGATGGTACGGCTAAAATCATACCAATTAACCCAAATAGCTCTCCTCCTGCGAGCAAAACAAGCATAATGATAACAGGATGCATATGCAGACTTCTTCCAACAATCAACGGACTGAGGACACTACTTTCAAAAAATTGCAGCACAGCCACTGTGATCAGAACAATGATGACCGACTTTATCGAGATGGTAAAAGCAATAAATACAGCCGGAATTGCACCAATAATAGGCCCAAAATACGGAATCACATTCGTTGCTCCAATCAGCATACCTAGTACAAGCGGATAAGGGATATGAAATAGCCAGAGAACGATAGCTGCTGCTCCCCCAATTAATGAACAAACAAGCAATTGCCCTCTAATATAATCACCAAGAGAATCATCAACTGCTTTCACAAATGCATGTCCCCTCTTCCGAAATCTTGGCGGAGTTAAGTACCATGCTGCCCGTTTCATTGTATTCATATCTTTCACCATATAAAACACAAGAAAAGGAATGAGTGCTGCCACCAATGCGTAATCAAGTAATACTTTACAGCTTAAAATCATCCGCTCCGCTCCATTTGCTGCATACGTCTCGGATTGGACGATCAATCGATCAAGCCGATCATTCAGCCCGTCAGGCCAATGGCTTGTATGACGGTGAATATGAGATAAAGCGCCATTATAAGTTTCGGCAAGCACAGGAATTTGCTCTGACAGTTCATTTAACTGCGTGATCATCACTGGTGCTCCTTTATAGACCGCAAAACCGATTCCTCCAAAAAACAGCACATAAATCAATAAGAGACTGACTGTTCTTGGCAAGCCTCGCCCATGCAGTCTTTCAACAATTGGATAAAGCAAATAAGAAATAAAAATGGCGATGAGAAGTGGAATGAGAACAGCTTTTAGCAATAAAAAAATAGGCATCCATAACTCGTCGAGCTGAACCAAAATGAGTAAGGATGCAAGGACAAGCAATACACCTGCAGCATATATCAGAAACTGGATCGGACGTTTCTTCACCTATTTCACCTCTTTTCTTATTGTTTAACCAATTCCTGCAATTATCCATGTAAATAAAATTTGTCCTAACTTTGTAATGAAAACACATAAAACATACAGATCCATCCAAAATCACTGTTAGCTGTTAATTTCCGCTTATCCTTACTTGCACGCCGATTAGAGTACAGAAATAATGAAAGGACATCCGCCGCTTATAGTGGATGTCCATTTTGTTTAAAGCATTCGCATAACACGTTTTCTTAGCTTTTTCATATCCCGCTTAGATGGCATATCATATTGACTTGCAAAGTGATATGCTAGTGCGCCTGCACCAAGCGTTAATAGTGAAGAAGTCATTTTTCCCATTCGAAATTCCCCCTTAACACTTATAGTTGAATTGACCGTTCATCATCACTAAACAGATCATCTAAACTGCTTAGTGTACCGTCTTCCTCCACTTGGTGTGTAGATATTGTGCCTTTTGACAGCGTCAATTCAATAAAACAGCTCCAGCAATAATATTGATTGACCCCAATTTTTCCGATGTCTTTACATTTGCAATTTGGGCAAATGAGCATAATCAGCACCTCTTTACGTTCGGTTTAGAACTAGTGCTTCTTTTTCAACGTTCATCAAGGTTCCAGCAGCATACAGCTGTTTTCGAATTCCTGATAGCTCTGTAAAGAAGCCGTCCGAAAGTTCATATGCTACGATTGTGCCCGAATAAGCGCAAAAGTATACATCTTCCAAAATACCTAAATTTTCACTATTGGGTGCTTGCAGCATTTTCTTTTTTAATTTTGAAAATAAGAAGTATGGGGTAGAGGAATTCACACCGATCCCCTCCTGACAGCTCACATATAGACCTTTGTCTGTTAGCTTGTCGCCAGCTGAGAACGGAATGAATGCACAGTCTTTTTTTTCATCTAACATGTATCCCCCGCAGCTCCCGCCGGCTAATAAGCAAATATCTTTGATGGAACCAAGTGAATGAGACAGCTTATCTGTATAGATCGGTATTCCTTCAAGCTCTCGACATGTTCTCAAAATGTGATCAACCACCTTTTGCGGAACAGTCTTATCGTGTGCGTTTGTTTCATGACTCATACGAAGAAATGGCTTCCAAAGAGGAAGCCATTTACTCTTGCATAAAATCAAACGGAGTAATTCCCTCCATGCCAATATTTGCGTCATGTACGCTAAACGGAAGCTCTTTTTGGAGTGCTTCAAGCTCAGCATCCATGACCTGTTCGGTTTGGACAAGGCGCATCGTTAAGGACGTTTGTCTAAGGGAATCCCCATTATTTTTCACACCCCACTCAAGTGCTGATTCTTCCCCGCAAAGAATTAAAAATTTTTTACTTCTTGTGATGGCTGTATAAAGAAGATTTCGCCGAAGCATTCGATAATAGCTTCTCACGACTGGCAGCACAACAATTGGAAATTCACTACCTTGTGATTTATGGATGGAGCAGCAATAGGCATGGGTAAATTGATGAAAATCTTTTTTCGTAAAAGTGATTTCGTGTCCATCAAAGGAAATCACAGCCATGTCTTCTTTTTCTGTATTTTCTTTCGCATAAAAAATCGAGACAATTTCTCCAATATCACCGTTAAAAATATTGTTCTCCGGCTGATTCACAAGCTGAAGCACCTTATCCCCAGTCCGATATACTACATCACCAAATGGGATTTCTCTACCTTTTGGCTTTTTAGGGTTCAAAATGTGCTGCAGCATTTTATTGAGCTCATTGATGCCTGCTTTCCCTTTATACATCGGAGCAAGTACTTGAATATCTTTTGCTGAATAGCCTTTTTGAGCAGCATTGCTGACTACTTTCTCAATGACTTCTTTCATTTGATCAGCTGAACATTGAATAAAGGACCTGTCTTTTGAGCGTGCGGTAATATCTTTTGGTATTACGCCATTTTTCATATCATGTGCAAGCTCTACAATGGTCGAGCCATCTGCCTGACGGTAAATATCTGTTAATGTAACAGCTGGTACGGCATGTGACACGAGTAAGTCCCTTAAGACTTGACCAGGTCCGACAGATGGAAGCTGATGTTCATCTCCTACCATAATGAGCTGAATGTGGTCAGGGATTGCTTTAAACAAATGATTTGCAAGCCAAATGTCTAACATACTTGATTCATCAATGATGACAAGCTTTCCTTCAATCGGCTGATCCTCATCATGTGAGAACCCTTCTGATCCATTCCAGCCTAACAACCGATGAATCGTCACAGCCGGAAGCCCAGTTGATTCTGTCATGCGTTTTGCTGCCCGTCCAGTTGGTGCCGCAAGCACAAATGGAAATGTTTCATCCTTTTTATAATCGCTTGGATCAAGAGATACACCGTGAAGGTCGCTATAAAGCTCCACAATCCCTTTGATCACCGTTGTTTTCCCTGTCCCAGGCCCGCCTGTTAATAGCAGCATCGGAGACATAAGCGCTTTTTGAATCGCTTCCTTTTGGGTCGGAGCATACTGGACACCTAGCCGTTCCTCCAGCTCACCAAGTGCTAGAAGGAATTCTGATTCAGGAAATTGATCTGCATATTCGGTTTGGGAGACGATTTTTTGAATTCGTTTAGCAACACTTAGCTCCGCATAAAACAAGGACGGGTGATAGCAACGGTCATCTTCAATGATCATCTCTTTCCCTTCGCCAAATGCAATAATCTGATTGGCGACGTCCATTTCAGTCACTTTGTAATCATTACTTGTTTGATTGAGCAACTTACGGGTTTCGACGATCAGATCTTTCGTTTGTATGTACGTATGACCCTCCTGAAGGCTCGCAGTCTCCACTGTATAAAGCAGTGCTGCACGAATTCGCTCTGGGTCATTTCCTAATATGCCTGTTCTAGCGCCAAGCTCATCTGCTTTAATAAATCCAATTCCCTCTACATCTTTGACAAGTTGATAGGGGTTTTCCTCGATCTTCTGCATGGTTTTGCTCTCGTATACTTGGTAAATCTTCATACTGAGCTGAGGACCAAAGCCATATTGATTCAGGTTGATCATAATTTGTTCCAGCCCTTGATGTTCCTGAAGTGCTGCCGCCAGCTTATCTGCCTTCTTTTTTGATAGGCGCGGGACGTCATACAAAACAGACGGGTCACGCATCATTTTATGAAGCGTCTGATTGCCGAGCTTTTCCACTATTTCTTCAGCCGTCTTTTTCCCTATCCCTTTGAATAAATCACTTGACAGGTAATGAATGATTCCTTGCTTCGTTGTTGGCACTTCCTTTTGAAAATGAGTGGCCTGAAACTGCTCACCAAATTTCGGATGGCTTGTGACTTTGCCATAAAAGGTGTAGGTTTCCTCCTCATGAAGTGCTGGGAAGTACCCTGTGACAGATACCATTTTTTTCTCTAAGTTTTCTGATGTTTCAATGACTTTTACTTTTAACACCGAGTATAAATTACTTTCGTTATGGAAAATAACGGCTTGAACCGTACCTTTTAAAAACGGCTCATCCTCAAGCTTCATTTGATCTGGATGTTCCTGCACAGGTCTTCCCTCCTTCCGTCTATTCTGCGTCTTGAATCATCTTTTGTGCATGCAGTGCCAGCATATGATCAGGCTGCACGTCAATCGCTTTTCCTAGCATCTCAAGTGCTTCTTCCTTTTTCTCTAAATACGCATACGCAACCCCCAAATTATAAAAGGCATCTGCATGCTGCGGATCATGCGAGACCACTTGGGTAAAGGTCGTAACCGCTTCTTCCAGCATGTGTTCATTCGCTAAACACATACCAAATTGGAATCTTGCTTCATTATCTTTTTCGTTTAGTTCAATTGCCCGCTGAAGATATGGCATCGCAAGCTTTGGCTGCTCTAATTTGATGAGTGTTTGCCCTAACATATAAAACAAATCACTATTTTCCATTCCAGCTTTTAGTGCTAGTTCAAAATAGTCTTTGGCTTTCATAAAGTCTTCTTTTAATGTGTACACATTTCCTGCTCCGTAAAAGGCTGCAGCTGCCGTGTGATCAAGTTCAATCGCTTTTTGAAAGAAGTTTAAAGCGCGTTCAAATTCATTGATACTTGAAAGTAAATTCGCAAAATTGATATATGGAACTGGGTCTTTCGGGCTTTCTTCGATGGCTTTTGTAAAAGCTTCCGCTGCCTTTTCGATGTTCCCTTGATTTAATGATTCTATGCCGATCTCATTATGATTCATTTGCTTTCATCATCCTTTCATTAAAAAACCTCAACAGCGACGTTGAGGTTTTTAAAACATGTTACACATACGACAGCTTATGACCGTCTTTGAAGACATCGTCAATTGTACCGCCGCCAAGACATTCGTCGCCATCATAAAAAACTACCGCTTGTCCTGGGGTGACAGCACGAACAGGTTGATCAAAGATGACCATCGCTTCTTGCTCACCTGTCATTTTGACTTTCACATGGTGATCTTCTTGACGGTATCTGAATTTTGCTGTGCATGTTAATTCACCGTTTTCGCCGACAATATGAGGACGGGTCCAGCTCATATTGACAGCTGAAATACGTTCAGAATATAAAAGTGGATTGTGGAAGCCTTGTTCAACAAACAATACATTTTGCTCTAGGTCCTTCCCAACGACGAACCAAGGATCACCGCTTCCGCCAATGCCAAGTCCTTGACGCTGACCGATCGTGTAATACATCAGTCCATCATGTTCACCTTTTACTTCTCCGTCCATTGTCCGCATCATGCCAGGCTGTGCAGGCAAATATTGACTTAGGAATGTCTTAAAGTTCCGCTCACCAATAAAGCAAATGCCCGTCGAGTCTTTTTTCGTAGCTGTAGCGAGCTCTGCTTCTTTTGCTAATTCACGAACTCTTTTTTTCTCTAAATCACCGATTGGGAACATCACTTTATCAAGCTGCTTTTGAGTCAGCTGATTTAAGAAATAGGTTTGGTCTTTATTTGCATCAAGACCTCTTAGCATTTTGACTTCATCGCCAGTTCTGTCGACACGGGCATAGTGACCTGTTGCCAAATAATCTGCACCGAGTGACAACGCATGCTCAAGGAATGCTTTGAACTTAATTTCTTTGTTACACATGACATCTGGGTTTGGCGTTCTGCCCGCTTTATATTCATCAAGGAAATAATGAAACACTTTGTCCCAATACTGCTTCTCGAAATTTACTGCATAATAAGGGATTCCAATCTGGTTACAAACGCGTATGACATCCTCATAGTCCTCCGTTGCTGTACATACACCATTTTCATCTGTGTCATCCCAGTTTTTCATAAATATGCCGATCACATCATAGCCTTTCTCTTTTAATATAAGAGCAGCAACTGATGAATCGACTCCTCCGGACATACCGACCACAACTCTTGTGTCTTCTGGTCTTTTTGTCATCTTCATCAACTCCAATTTCAATGAAACAACGTGCGCGTTTCGTTCTTCAGGTGCCTGACTGTTTCATTCCTCACACAAGAACAAAGGGGAGCATTTATTTGGCTAGACGTTTGACAACAGCCGCCATCTTATGCGCCGCCTGCTTCACATGTTCCTCTTCATTTCCAAGACCGAAACTTATTCTGACTGAGGATGTCAGCTCTTTTGCTTCTTTGCCATACATGGCGCTTAATACGTGCGAAGGAAGGACAGATCCAGCCGTACATGCTGATCCGCTTGAAACAGCAATCCCTTCCATATCTAAGTTCACAAGTAACGATTCAATGGAGACTCCCGGGAAATGAACATTTAAAATGTGTGGCAATGTCTCTTTCGGATGTCCATT
This sequence comes from Bacillus sp. FJAT-53060, assembly GCF_037104745.1. Taxonomy (NCBI): domain Bacteria; kingdom Bacillati; phylum Bacillota; class Bacilli; order Caryophanales; family Bacillaceae; genus Bacillus; species Bacillus sp. FJAT-53060. The sequence goes on along the minus strand of NZ_JBAWSW010000003.1, from coordinate 3,860 downwards.
GATAGAGAAATCTAGTGATTCCTCTTCGAATACTTGGAGCATAGTTTCTTTGAGCTTACCATAATGCACTGCTTTTTCTCTTCTATTTTGTTTTGTTAATTGAACAGCTTCTGCCAGCCCAACGATTCCCGCCACATTTTCAGTGCCAGCACGGCGTTTTTTTTCTTGTTCTCCTCCGAATAACTGCGGAGAAAGTTTTACGCATTCGTTGACATATAAAAATCCTGTTCCCATCGGTCCATTTAGTTTATGGCCAGAAGCAGATAAGAGATTTATATGAAGATCTGTTACATCAATCGGCATTGTCCCAAACGCCTGTACCGCGTCTGTATGAAAATAAGCAGTGTGATCGTTTAAAAGTTCACCGATTTCTTTGATTGGCTGAATCACACCTGTTTCATTATTGCCGTACATGATGGTGACAAGAATCGTATCATCTCTCAGCTTTTGTTTTAATTGATCAAGATAAATCAATCCTGTGTCATCAACATCTAAATAAGTCACGTCAAATCCAAGCTTCTCTAACCGTTCACATGTATGCAAAACCGCATGATGCTCTGTTTTCACTGTGATGATATGTTTTCCTTCATGCTGCCTTGCCATTGCAACACCTGTGATCGCCAAATTATCTGCCTCTGTTCCCCCGCTTGTGAGGATGATCTCCTGCGGTTTACAGTGTAATTCTCCTGCAATCACTTCTCTTGCTTCATCAAGACTCTTTCTTGCCTCGCGCCCATATGAATGAATGCTAGAAGGATTGCCAAATATCTCTGTAAAGTAAGGCATCATCTTGTCCACAATACGCTGATCCATAGGGGTTGTGGCCGCATGATCAAAATAGATACGTTCCATTTCCGGTACACCTCTGATCTAAATATAGAACATATACGCCTCTTGATCCCCGTCACCTGTATAGCTTGCCAAGTCTTCAAGAGTTGTATTGTCTAGTACCTCTTTTACTGCATCACGAATACGAATCCATAGCTCACGCTTTGCTGGTTCTTCGTTTTCGATGACTTCAACAGGACTAATAGGTCCTTCTAATACACGAATAATATCACCAGCTGTGATTTTGTTTGGCTCATGAGCAAGAACATAGCCGCCATAAGCCCCGCGGATACTTTTCACAAGACGCGCATTGCGAAGGGGTGATACAAGCTGCTCTAAATAATGCTCAGACAAATCGTTGTTTTGAGCGATTGATTTTAATGATGTAGGGCCTTCGCCATGTTTTTTGGCTAATTCGATCATGATCGTCAGACCATATCTGCCTTTAGTTGAAATTTTCAAGTTAAACACCTCTGCGTTTTCTATTCTATGTCATCAATTATTTTGCTGATTTCATATACGCTGATATATAGACCAAAAGCAATTATATCATACTTTCAGCCAACTTTCATTTGTGGGTTCTGAGCTCTATAGGAGCACGCATCCCTTTTCTATTTGAAGAAATTTCGGTACGCTATACAAACAAGACATTGCTTTAGGAGAGATAATCATGAAACCTTTAGCGTATCGGATGCGCCCAAGTCATATTGAAGACATCATTGGGCAGGAGCATCTCGTTGGAGAAGGTCAAATTATTAGACGAATGGTGGAGGCGAAACATTTATTCTCAATGATTTTATACGGACCGCCGGGCATCGGCAAAACATCGATTGCGACTGCGATCGCTGGCAGTACAAGCATTGCCTTTCGCACATTAAATGCGGTCATTCATAACAAAAAAGATATGGAAGCTGTCGCCGCTGAAGCGAAAATGAGCGGTCAAGTCATCCTTATTTTAGACGAAGTCCACAGGCTAGATAAAGGGAAGCAGGATTTCCTCCTGCCTTATTTAGAAAATGGCATGATCATTCTAATTGGGGCAACTACAGCCAACCCGTATCATGCGATCAATCCCGCCATCCGAAGCCGAACACAAATATTTGAGCTAAAGCCGCTTGAAACAGAGCAAATCAAAGTCGCGTTAACAAAAGCTTTACAGGATGAACATCGGGGGCTTGGCGGCTATTCGGTAACAGTCGATGAGGAAGCGATGAATCATTTTGCAGGCGGGTGCGGCGGTGACGTGCGTTCTGCTTTAAACGCGCTAGAACTAGCCGTCTTATCGACAAAAGCTGATGACACTGGAAGCATCTTCATCACCCTGGCCACAGCAGAAGAATGTTTACAAAAAAAGAGCTTCTTGCATGATAAAAACGGTGATGCTCATTATGATGTCCTGTCCGCTTTTCAAAAATCCATTAGAGGATCTGATGTAGATGCGGCGCTTCATTACCTAGCCAGACTGATTGAAGTGGGAGATCTCGAAAGCATCTCAAGGAGATTACTCGTGATAGCTTACGAGGATATTGGTTTAGCCAGCCCGCAGGCACCCCCACGGGTGTTAAGTGCTGTTCAAACAGCTGAGAGGATCGGTTTCCCGGAAGCACGTATTCCGCTAGCCAATGCCGTCATTGAGCTATGTCTTTCTCCAAAATCAAACTCGGCTTATACAGCCGTTGATGCGGCGCTGCATGACATTCACACTGGAAAAATTGGTGAAGTTCCTGTTCATTTAAAAGACGCTCACTATAAAGGGGCGACAGCACTCGGGCGAGGCGTTGATTATTTATATCCACACGACTATGAAAATGGATGGGTGAAGCAGCAATATTTACCTGATCCACTTAAACATAAGCAATATTATGAACCAAAGCAAACAGGGAAATTTGAAGGTGCACTGAAGCAGGTCTATGAGAATTTAAAACGGCAGAAATGAAAAACCCCGCCAATTTGAAGTAACCCCTGTCAAGTAGACAGTGTTAAAAGACACTAAGCGGCCTAAGTCCTATATTGATATGGGCTCAGGTTGTTGTTTCAGGACCGTTGATGGTTGTGAAAATGGCTAAAGAAACTTTCTTTGCAAGCATTATCCCAACAGTTTCCTTTTCTCGACATACTGTCTTTCATTTGATATTTTTTGAGTAGATAGTGGTAGAGGCGGGATGTATATTGGAAACTCTGGTCGCTATGCAGGAGTACTCCTTTTACATTTCGTTTTGTCTACTACATGTGCGTAGCATACGTTTATGGTTGATATGTAGTCCATACATTTTTTCAACCATACCTCATGAGTTTCCGTGTTTTCCCTATAAAAAACCCCCTCCATTATAGACGGGACTGACCCCCGTTTTTGAGACAGGGATCAAAACACCTTTATACAGCCAATTGCCGATAGTTTATCGGTGATTGGTTGTTTAGTTTTGTTTGAATAAGAATGTTGTTATAATAATAAATGTATTCTTTGACAGTGCGTTCTACGATGGTGGTCGTAGTTCGATCAATCCTGTTAAGATAGAACGTTTCAGACTTTAGTGAGGAATGGAACGATTCGATGGAGGCATTATCAGCGGGTGTCCCTTTACGGGACATGCTCATGGTAATGCCTTTTATATGAACAGCTTTCTGATACTCGTAAGATGTATACACAGAACCTTGATCGCTATGTAACACGCAGTTCTTAGGCAGTGCTGGGAGCTGATCAAGTGTGTTTAAGATAAAGTCTGTGTCCTGCTTATCACCAATATTAAAAGCAATCACTTCTCCATTATATAAATCCAATATACTGGAAAGGTACAATTGTTTCTGTCCATAAGGCAAATATGTGATGTCCGTTACTAGTTTTTCAAGAGGACGATCAGATTGAAAGTTCCGATCCAGTATGTTACCGGCCACGGCATAGGGTTGCCCATTCTTCTTACGCTTTTTCATTTTAACACGGCATTGCCACTGGTTTTTCTGCATGATACGTTGAACAGTTTTATGGTTAATACGCATTCTCCTTTTTAGTATGGCTGTGATTTTTCGATATCCAT